>NZ_JBNCKP010000009.1:0-252951 GCF_049841575.1 Micromonospora sp. DT201
CCACCGCTGGCGGCCCGCGATTGGCTGCCGGGGCGTCCGGCCGGGCGGGCACTGTCGCCGCGGCGATAGACCCGCAGCTCGACGAACGTCTGAAGGCAGCAGCACAACGCGTGGTTTCGCGTTGGGACATCGAAGAAAACAAAAAGGAGACTTACAGGCGGGAAGCCTACCAATGGTTGCGAAACACCTATGCCGAAGATGATCGGTTTTCGATCGACGATCGGGCAAGCATTGCCTCAGGGCTCCCGGAAGCATATTCCCGGATGCGTCGGAGGATGGGCCTCGCGGCGATAATGGGCCATCTGACCCGGCGTGAGGCGGAGGGAGGGCTGTCGCCCGATCAGTTTGCCATGCTTATCAAGGAGCCGAGGCTGCTCGGTCTGATGTTGGTACGGCCGAAGCTCGCGGTGACCTACGCCGAGAACTTCCCCAACCTTCTCGACAAGCTACTGCACTTCGAGGGGTACGAGCCAATCGACCTTGATCTGCTGCAGCATTTCGTCGATCGAAAAGGCGATATTGTCAATAGGCTTGAGAATAACTATCACCTTCGCCAGTTGTTCTTCTGGCCTGCCGGGCTGGAGGCCATGAGGCGTCTGGGTGACTGGTCGCACCTGGTCTTCCCTTATCGTGTGTCCTTCGAACTCTCGAGGCTGCTTGCGAAGTCGTCCCTCGCTGAGGCGATTATCAGTTCACCCGATCCGGCTGTGGCGCTCCGTGGTGTTACCCGCTCGCCCGGCCTGGTTGAAGAACTATCCGCCGCGTACGAGTCGGCGCCGTCTTCTTGGTCCAAAGAACAGTTTGGTCTTCTTTTCCAGGACCCTCGGTTTCTGGATGTGTTGCGGCGAAACCCGGCGGCGGTGGGGGCCGTTGTGCGAGTGCCGGGGATGCTTGCGGCGGCGGTCGCCAATCTTGATGTTGTTTCAGTGTTGAACGGGGACCCAGATCTTGCTGATGTGTTGATCGACAGCAGCCCGGTATTCGGCGAGCGTCTTGCGGGTTCGATTGAGCTGCTTCGCGAGGCTGCTGGGAACCGGTGGGTGGCCGCGCGGCTGTCGAGAAACCCGGCATACTTCGACACCAGGTCCTCCAAAGAACTGTTGGTCGCGTTGCGGGGCGCAACCGCCCCCCCTCAGGTCGCTCCACTGAAGAGGGAGGCCTCGTCTGCCGAGACCAAGGCGCTGGCCCAGAATTCGGTGCTGCGGGCTGCGGTGTTGGATCCGGAGTTGGCCGGGGAGGTCCGAAAGCGCCGGTGGAGTCTGTTGAAGGACAAGCCCGACCTTGCGAACTTCCTCGCCGCTAACCCGGACCTCTTGAGCCACCCTCATGAGTACGGGCGGTTGCTGGATGCCACCGACGGGCTGTGGCAGAAACTGCTGGACAAGCCGGACACAACGCGACCCCTGCTTCCCATTCTGCTGCGTAGTCGCTCCATGAGACGGCGTATCACTAATGCTGGAGTTGAGGATCTGTTCCTGCCGGTGGCCCAGGGGGTCAGGGATAATCCGGCATATCGGAGGGCGCTCCTGCTGAGCAGCGGCCTGCGCTTTCTGACGGCGGAATACCTCCGCCCGCTGGGTCTGCTGGTCCTCGAGATGCCGGCGCTGGTCGAATCGTTGGCGCGCGATGAGGGGTTGCTCGCTGTTGCGTCACTCGGCTACTCGGACGTCTGGCGGACACTGTTCCAAGACACGAAGCTTGGGTCAGTGGTTGCCAATGACGAGGGCATGCTGCGGCTGCTGGTGCAGAACCTTCCGCTTGCCCTGCTGGTTGCTGAAGTAACCAATCGTTTACGGGTCTCTGAGATGCTGCTCAGGAACCTGCAGGGGCGTGGCGAGCTTTCGGGGGTGCTCGCGACGAACTCGGATCTGCTGCCGACGAAGGCCCACTGGGAGGTCCTGCTGTCGGCGCCGGCGTTCTTTGACTATCTTGACTCCGATTCAGAGTTGCGGCTGGCTGGCATGCTCGTCGCGGCACCCGAGTTGTTGATCGAGATCGCGAGTCGACCCATCCCGCAGACGATGGTCGAGGTGGCGGCGAAGTTCGACGGGCCGATAAAGGAGAGCGCGGCGCTGCGTCGCGATGGGTCGAAGGACTGGTCCGTTCCGCTGCGGGTAGTTATTGAAGGTTTGGGTGCGCGGTTGGTGTCGCCGGAAGGCGTCTTCGTGAAACCCGAGGCCGTGCCGTTGGCTGACATTCTGCGGGAGCCCGCCGATGAGACGGCTGGGCAGGCGGCGACCAGGGCTGGCCTCTCGCCGGAGAAGTCGGCAGAGATTCTGGCCCAACGCACGAGGGTGCGGCAGCATCCTCGGTTGGTCGCCTCGATAGAACGTCACCCTGCTCTTGCGGCGATCTTGGTGGAAAATCCGCTGATGGTCGACGTGCTGGGGAAGTTGCCCGGGTTGCTTGGCCTCTTGGACGGGCCGGACGCGCTCGTCGTGTTCCGTAGTTTGCAGGCTGCGCCCAAATTCTTCGAAGCCATGCTCAAGTCCGACCCCTTGTACCACTTCTACCTGTCCGACGGAAACGTGCGCGGGGAAGTGTCCAGCGAGGGCGACAGAATGGCACGGCAAACGTCGATCTTCCAGATTCGGCGGAACTATAACGAATTCTCCCTAGAAATCGGCTCAAAAACGGCTGTCTACAAATTGATGTTCGATTTCCCGTCGGTGGCGGAGGTGCTTCTGGTTCATCGGAAGGGGGCGCTTGAGCTTTTGGCGCGGGAGGGTTTTGCTGGTGTGTTGGCTGCGCAGGGGGAGAGGGTTGTTGATGCGGCGGTGAGTCATCTGTCGTTGCTGCGTTTCCTGTCGGCTAATCCTGGTGAAGTGTCGACGCTTGGGTCGGTGCCGGCGTTGGCGGAGGCGTTCCTTGCGCACCGTTATGACTTGACTGATGGTGAGTTGGAGAGCATTTTCCGGGGTCCGTTGAAGGGTTTGTTGGTTGCGGATCCCGGGTTGGTGGAGGGGGTTTTCTCGTCGGTTGACGTGTTGCGTGTGGTGGTTGCGGCTCCGGTGTTGGCGTCGGCGTTGGCGGATCCGGCGGTGCACGAGTTGGTGCGGGATAGGAAGGACGTTCGGCGGTTGATCCGGCGGCAGCCTGCGGTGGCCGGCGTGCTGGCGGAGCGTCCCGGTGACTGGGTGCCGGCGTTGCGTGGCCGGGAGTTGGTGCGGGTCCTGACCGGGGAGCCGGCGGTGAGTGACCTGTTCCGTCAGCATCCGTTCCTCTTGTCTGCTGTCCGGGATAACCGTGCGCTCCTGCCGGCCGTTGCTGCTGACTCGCAGTTGCGGGAGGCGTTGGGTCGTAATGAGGTTCTGACGGGTGAGCTCGGATCCGGTAGGTTGAACCAACTTCGGGTGCGCCCTGGCCTGGTGGGCGTGTTGGCGGGGACGACGGCCGTGTTGGATTCCGGCACGTGGTCGAGGGTCTTGTCGGACGCCAACTTGCTGCAGCTGTTGAATGCGTGGCCGGGCTTTGCGCGGAGGTTCCTGACTGAGCCTCAGTTCGTGGAGTCGTATCGGAACGACTCGGACCGCTCAGACCGTTTTGTGGAGACCGCGCGGCGGTTGCAGTCGCTGGGGCGGGATGTTTCGACGCTGACGGTGCAGGATTTGGCGCCGGTGGTGGTGCCGGGTGCGCCGCCGCGGCCGGTGGTGGCGGGGGTGGGCACGTCACGGCCGGTGGAATCGGTGGGGGGCCCTGCTGGTCGGGGGTCGGTGGCGGGCGATGGTGGACCACGGGTTGCTGGGGCGTCGCCGGTGGGTTGGTTGGCGGGGCGGTTGAACGGGTCTGTGCAGGTGGGGAAGTTGTTGCGGGCTTCGGACCCCGTTCTGCTGGAGGTGGTGCTGGCGGATGAGTCGGTGGTGCCGTTGTTGCTGGCCCGGCCTGACGTCGCTGAGATGTTGGCGGAGCGCCCCGATGTGGTGGGTGACTATTCGTTCCGTACGTTCCTGACGTCGGTTGATGGTGTGCGTGATGTGCGGCAGTCTCGTCGGCTGCGCCCGTTCGCGCAGGAGTTTGAGCATTGGTTGGAGGCCACCGACCTGTGGTTCGACGAGGAGTCGAGGGCCGGGGTGCGGGCTGCGGCTCGTGCGGTGTGGTCGCGGTTGGATGCCGAGCAGGGTGAGCGGGATCGGCAGGTGGAGGCGGCACGTCGGGAGCGGTTGGCGCGGCTGGTGCCGAATGAGATGGGCACGTGGCAGTTCGCTGGGCGGGTGGAGTACGCCCGTTCGCTGGAGAATCATCCGTTCTCGGCGGACGACGTGGCGGTCCTGGAGCGTGCCGCTGAGGGCGGAGTCGGTATCCGGGAGGATCGTCCTCAGTTGCATGTCCCTCTGCATGTCCATCTCGCTGGTGGCAGCGGGGGTGCTGCACTCGTCCTCCTGGTGGACGAGAACGGGGAGGTCTTCCCGCTCGTTTATGCGGTCAGTGCGAGTCGGTCGGCTAACGCCTATCGGTGGTTCGGCGCTGGCAGTAGCTACATGAACGGTCCGCCGCCGATCGGGCCCGCGATCCGGGAGCACCCCGCCTTCGGCACCTCCGAGCGGGTGGTCGCGTCAGGGTCCGACGCCGTTGCTGCTGCCGAGCAGCGCGGGTCCGGGGCTGTGCCGGTGCGGCCGGGCCCGGAGGCCCGTTCCGGGGATCCCGACGCGGTGTTGCGGGCGGCGATCGGTGACTACTTCCAGGCCAAGCGGGCGTTCGATGAGCTCGCATCGGCCAACCCGCCCGCACCGCCCGTTGCCGGTAGTAAGAAGAGCAAGAAGAAGAACAAGGCCAAGAGCGGTCTGGTCCAGGCACAACCCGACGACGGGCGGATCGAAGACGCGCAGGGGCTGCGGACCGAACGCGAGCAGAGGCTGCAGGACGCGCGGAGAAAACTTGAGGACCTCGGCGTACGCCTGGACAACAAGGAGACCGATCACCGCTGATCGTGGTTGGTTGTGCGCAGACCGCGCAGGTCCGCCCAAGCTCGTCCGAGAGCGGTCACCGGCAATTTTGAACCGGATGGGCGCCCCAACCGTCGTCTGGACGACCACCCGAACAGCGGGACGGGCACGTGTACCAGGAGGGCGAGGTCATGACCCAGGCGGTAGCTGCGTCCAGTGATCAACTTGCCGCCTTCCATCACCTGCTGCTGCGGATGTCCGGTCGGCTGCCGGACGAGTTGATCACCGCCTGCCGCCGCTGGCTGGCCGACGGCGAACTCGTGGAGATCGCCCAGGCCGTGGTCTTCGCCGCGCTCGCCGGGCGGGTGCCGATGACCGACACCGACGCACTCCTGCTGGCGGACACCCTCGCCGACGCCGAAGAGGACACCGACGCGCTCTCCGAGATCGAGCGCGCGGACACCGACCCGCAACCGATGTACGGGCTGGCTCCGGTCAGCCCGCAGGAACTGGCCGAACACGGCGACACGGTGCCGTACAGCATCGACCTGACCGTGCCGTACGACGGACCCGGCGCCGCCGACGAGATCGACCAGGCGGCGGTTGCAGCGGTACGGGCACAGCGTGACGAAGGGGCACCGGTCAGGGCACTCTGGCGAGCCTGGCGGTTCCCGGCGCTGGACACGCAATGGCCGCCGCCGCGCCGGCTCTACCTGCTCCAAGCCGACGACGAGTCGGCGCTGCCCGCCCTGGGAGTCCGGGTGCAGGAGGCACTGGAGGACGCCGGAGAAACGGATCCACAGGTCGAGGCGTTCCTCGACACCGACGACCTGCCGGCGTACCAGCGCACCGCGCTCGGGTTCTCCACTCTGCTCTGGACCGCGGCCCCCGCGGTAGCCCCGCTCGTCGCCAGCGTGTACGACACCTTCGACCCGGAGCATGGACCAGGTTTCGACCCGGCTCATCCCCGGCTGGAGGGGGAGGAACGCGACCGGGTGCTGAGCTACCTGGCCGAGGGGGCGCCGCTACTGATCACGGCGACCCGCAGCCAGGACGTGGTTGATCCGGCCGCCGGCGAGGTGGTGCCGACCGGGTTCTTCACCGACGGCCAGTGGATCTGGACCGAGGCGGTCGCGTACTACCTGCGCGTACACGGGCTGGCCCCGGACCCGGACCTGCTGGACGCCATCCGCGCCCATGACTTCCTGCCGCCCGAGGTGGACACGGTGGCCATGCACCGCGCGTTGTCAGTTCTGTACGCGCCGCTCACCGAAAGTGCTGAGGCGGTCGACACGGACGGTGACGGTGACGCCGCCCTGGACAAAATTCGCCACTAATCGGCGGATTCGTTGAACCAGGCGGGCTCGGCGGCCGTCGTGTAACCGGACACGGCAGTTGAGGGAGATCAAAGGTGGCAACGATGCCCGGTGGTAGTGCCATGCAACGGTTGCGAGGCAGGATCACCGCATCGAAGTTCCTGCGCCGTTTGCGGCACGTTCCCCGGCATGCCCTCGACCGGTTGGACAGTCCGCTGCGGCGTTGGGTCGCCGCCGCCGTCCTCTTCGTGCTGCTGACCGCGGCCGGCGTCACCGCCAGCGCCGGGTTCGGGACCGCCACCGCCGAGGACAGCGGGCTCGCCGGACGACCGGTCCCCGCCGGCCAGGTGGAACTCATCGCGGCGGCGGCGCGCTCGTGTCCAGTTCTCACCCCGGCGCGGCTCTCCGGGCAGTTGATGGCCGCGTCCGGCTTCGACCTCAACGGCAAGTCCGACAGCGGCGGCTCGGGTCTGGCCGGGTTGACCGACGCCGCGTGGGACAAGTGGAAGCCAAGTCCGTCCTCCCAGCGCAACGACCCGGCCGCGAACATCACCGCCCTTGCTCACCTCACCTGCGATCAGGTGGGCCAGGTCCGTCAGGCCGGCCTCGGCGGCGACCTGTGGCGGCTCGCGCTGGCCGCCCACCACTCCGGCATCGCCGCGGTCACCTCCGCCAAGGGCATACCAGGGCCGGCGCGGGGATACGTCAACCGAGTCTCCGCCTACGCCACCTGGTACGCCCGCCAAGCCAGTGGCGGCTCCGAATCGGCCGAACCGACCGGACCGAGCGGTGTCGTGCCGGGCCGGGGGACCACCGCGAAGCCGGTGCCCGACGAGTACGTAGCAGCCGTGCTCGCAGCCGGCCGCACCTGCCCGGCGCTCTCGCCGGCCCGGGTCGCGGCACAGTTGATGGCCTCCTCCGGGTTCAACCCGAACCTGATCGGCCCCCACCGGGCACAGGGAATCGCCCAGTTCACCCCCCAGATCTGGGCCCGGTACGCCCCGTCGGCCGCCGCTACCTCACCCTGGGATCCAAGCTCGGCCGTGCCGGCTCTGGGACGGACGATGTGCACCCTGCTCGGCGAGGTGGCTGGGCTGGGCAAGGACCCGTACCCGGTGGCGTTGGCCGCGTTCCGGGACGGACCTGAGGCGGTACAGCAGGCGGGCGGCGTGCCGAACAGCGCCGAGCTGCGTGACTACATCAGCCTGGTGAACGGGTACGTCGCCTACTACGAGCAGGATGTGCGGCTGGGCGGCAAACCCACCACGCCGAAGCCGACCGGCACGCCGCAGCCGACCGCGACGTCAGCTCCGAGTGCCCAACCGACCAAGCCGGCGCCGCACACTTCGTCCGCCCCGCCACCGGCCGGGGGCAAGCCGACGGCCGGATCGTCCTCGCCGCCCCGACCCCAGCAGACCAAGCCCGCCGCGCCGTCGAAGCCGGACTGGCAGACCCGGGTGGTGGAGGGCACGTCGGTGCTGGAGCTCGGCCAGGCGTGGACCACCAACCGGCTGCAGCTCAAGCTGACCAACGACGGCAACGTGGTCCTCTACGACCAGGGCCGGCTGGTCTGGCAGACCGGCACCGGGGGCAAGGGCGGTCATTACCTGGTCTTCCAGGGCGACGGTCACCTGGTGCTCTACACCAAGCGCGAGGCCACCCTGTGGAGTTCGGGCACGGCCGGCAACAACGGGGCGATCCTGGTGTTGCAGGCCGACGGCAACGTGACCATTTCGTTGGGGGGCCGTGGGCTCTGGCACACCGGCACGGCGAGCTGAATATCGGTGTCCATCCGGGAAGTCGCGCATCACAGCACAGTGGGAACGAGGCCGAGCTGATGTCCTCCACGGGGACCGACCAATCGGTCCCGGGCCTCATCGTGGAGTCCTTCGGTGACGCGCTGGCTCTGCGTACGGAGGTGGACGGGGCCGCCCCAGTGTCGGCGCTGGTCACCGGCCTACTCACGGAGGCGGGACCGACGGTGGTGTTGAGTACACCCTCGGTCACCGCCAGGCCGGACCTTTTCGAGGTGCTGCCGACGGTGCTGTCCGAGCACCTGGGCGGTGCCGCGACCGGCATTCGGCTGGTGCCGCTCGGGCGGTACGCCCGGTCCGTCGATCCGGGGGTCGAGTTGCGACAACTGGCCGAGTGGATCGGCCAGGAAGTAACGTTCCCGATGGAGGAGCTCTTCGTTTCGGCTGATGCCGCGCTGCGTACCGCGCCGTGGGCGGTGTCGGCCACGAACGGCCAGGTCCGTCCCGACCGGCGATGGCCACAGCTCCCGGCGCCGTCCCCGATCACGGTCCCGGCACCGACGGCGGACACGCTGCCGCCGCCGGTGGTGGCGGCGGCGCAGATCGAGCCGATCGAGGCGGCCGCACCGATTGCGGTCGCGGCGACGCCGGTCGCGCTTGCGGGCGCGCCGACCCCAGCCCTGTTGCCCACGCCGGTCGCCGGTCAGCCAGCCCCGACCACGAACGACGCCGATCGCCCAGTTGTTCCGAGCGTGCCGGTTGTTCCGAGCGTGCCGGTTGTTCCGAGCGTGCCGGTTGCCCCCGGCGGGCCAGCCGCAGCGCAATGGCCGAACCTGGTGTCGCATCCGCTCCGCGGTTTCGTCGACCTGCCGGCGCAGCGCCCGCCCATCGCCTGGCGACCGAGCCCACCCATCGCCTGGCGACCGAATCGGCCCGCACCAGACCCGGCCCGCGCCGGGCTGCGGGCCCAGCCAGCTCCCGCTGCCCGGCCGACGGTCGCGGTGCCGGGAGTACGGACGCCGGCGGGCTGGTCGTTCCTGGACGCACCGGGGGTCGGCACCGAATCGATGCTGGCCGGGTTCGTGGTCGAGATCCGGGTGGACGTCACCGGCTTCCGGGTGGGCGGTCGGCTGGTCTCGGCCCGCGCACTGGCGAAGCTGATCCACGCCTGTCGCGAGGACGACGACACCCAGCCGGTGGTGTTCGTCGTGCACGGCGCGCCGGTCAGGGGAGCCGCCGCCGACGTGCTCTTCGGCGGTCTCGCCGACGCCCTGAAGGTGCCGGTGCACGCGGCCGACGCGGACGTGTCCCGTACCGCCACCGGGCTGCTCCAGACCTCCGGTGCGTTCCGTCGTTGGACCCCTCGCCAGCAGGGCGCGACACCCCGAACACGTCGGGTCCGGGTCCTCGGCCGGATGCTGCCGGCACTGCCCTCCGTATCCGTTCGCCGAGGCAGCCGCCCCGGCAGCAGAACGGTCCCACCGGCGACTCCCGAGCCGCCCACGGTCGGTCAGCGGGCTCCGGTCGGCCAGGTAGACGAGGAGCTGTCGCCCGCTCCGCTCGATGCTCAGGTTGCCGTTCTGCTCTCACCGGTTCGTTGGGCAGCGGCGTCGCGGGTGGCGCGGCTCGAAATGCCACCACTTCCGGTGTTGTTCGTTCCGCCGCCCGGCACCGGTACCAACCCGCCGGTCAGCGACCAGGGCATCGACGTACCGAGGCCGGCCGAGGAGCTGACCGGTCGGCAGCAGCGCCCAGGCGAGGCTCTCCCGTTCCCCGCCATGACCTCTCCCGCCGGTCCGGTCGACGGCGCGGGCGTTGCCGTGCTCGACGACCCCGACGCGGTGACGGTGGCCGCAGCCGGGCCGGAAGACCGGGACGAGGAAATCCCGCTGGTCATCTCGGGGTGGCGTCCGACGCCGTCCGCGCAGGCCGACGCCGTTGCCGGCGTGCCCGCGCTGTCGACGGCACCGCCGCTGCCCGATCCCACCTCCCCGGCCGGTCCGGCCCAGCCGGCTGCCACGGCCACCGACGGGCCCGGCCCGGTCCGGGCACCGCAGCCGGTCCTACCGCCCGGCCCGGAACCCCGCTGGCTTGCCGAGGCCGACATCGAGCGGGCGGTCGTGGACCGCACGGGGTTGCGGAACGCGCTCAGCGGCCGGTACGACGCACACGCCCGGGTGGTCGCCCGAACCCTGGCGCAGTCACCCGGACTGCGCGCCACGGCTGGAGCGTTCACGGAGCTGGCGACGGGGCTGGTCGCGATCCGGGCGTACTGCGACGGTGAACGTGAGCTGATGAACCAGGTTCTGCGCGGTGATGGTCCGGACTCTGACGTGGATCGCGCCTCGGTGGTGGCGTGCTGCGCCGCGTACGGGCTGCGTCGGTTGCCGTCGGTACTGGGTCCGGTCTTCCGGGCCGGGCCCGCCGATGTGCGCTTGGTCGACGGCTATCGGGCCGGTGACGTCCTGATCGAGCCCGCCTTCGTCGACGTCGACCTGGGCCCCGCGCCGGTCGACGAGAACCACGTGCGGTTCGCCATCTGGTCGGTCAGCGCGCACCGGCTGGACGGCCTGGACGGCACCAAACGAGCCTCCGCGATCTTCCCGCCGGGGAGTCGCTTCCAGGTGCTCGCCGTGGACGAGCAGACGGCGGACGAGCCGAGCCGGGTCTTCCTGCGCGACCTCGCCGGCTCGTACCAGGGTGGGCGCGACAGTGCCGACCGGATCCTGTCTCAACTGCGGACGGCCGACCGGGGTGCGACCTCGTTCGGTGGTACGGGCGGTTCCGTACCGATGGCCTTCGCACCCGGTCTGGACGACGCGGGCCGGCCTTTCCCGTTGCCGGCGGTTGCCGGTGCTGTGGCAGTCAACGAGGGTGGACGAGCGTGATCAAGAGCATGCTGTCGGTGTCCCAGACCGAACCGGGGTGCCTGCCGACCATCACCGCGGCGTTGGCGGCGGCCGCTCCCGGTGCCACGGTCGTCGTGCAGCCGGGGACGTACCCGGAGCAGTTGCGGCTGGCCGGGAATGTGACGGTGGTGGCCGAGGACGGGCCGGGCACGGTCACCATCGATGGTGGGGACGGCGTGGCCGTCTTCATTGCCGGCGGCAACGTGACGCTGCATGGGCTGACCGTGCGGGGCGGGGGCACCAACCTGCCCGCGATGCAGATCGGGCGCGGCACGTTGCAAGCGGCCGAGTGCACGGTCACCGGGCACGGGATCGTCGCGGTGCACGTGCCCGGCGGACGGCTGGAGATGCGTGACTGTGAGGTCAGCAACCCGGGCGGGGCCGGCTTGATGTTCGACGGGGGTGCGGCCGGCACGGTCACCGGCACCATGGTCCGGGACACGAGCAGCGCCGGGGCGGTGATCATGGGCGGTGCCGACCCGGTCCTGCGTGGCTGCACGTTCACCGACATCCGGGGCAGCGGGGTGCTGTCCACCCGGGGCGGGCGGGGCACCGTCGAGGGGTGCGACATCAGCGCCGTCGACGGCCCAGCGGTGGCGGTGGAGGAGGACGGCGCGATCCGGGTCCTCCGCAGCCAACTGCACGACCTGCCCGGCGCCGGGGTGGTCGTCACGGGTGGGCGACCGACGGTGGAGGAGTGCGAGATCCGGACCGTCGGGGGGCACGCGGTGGTGTTCTCCGGCACCGCCGACCCGGTGCTACGCGGTTGCCGCGTCCACGGGGCGGCGGGTCACGGGCTGCTCGTGCTCGACCAGGCCACCGGGCTGTTCGCCGACGGTGACATCGACGGTGCCGAGGCGGCCGCGGTTGCCGTCACCGGCTCGGCCGCGCCGGTGATCGAGGGCGGCCGGATCACCGCCGGGCCGGCCGGGGCGCTGCTGTTCCAGGCCGAGGCGACCGGCACGGTACGCGGAGTGACCGTGCACGGCGGGCCGACCGGGGTGGTGGTCGGTGGCTCGGCGGCCCCGTTGATCGAGGACTGCGTCATCGAGGACTCCCTTGAATACGGGGTACGCCTGCTCGACGAGGCCCGGCCCACCGTCCGGCATGCGCGGATCGAGCGTTGCGCGGCCGGGGGCTTCCTGGTCGAGACCGGTGCGTCCCTGACGGCGGAGCAGTCCACCGTGCAAGGCGGCGGCGTGGGCCTGCTCCTCAACGTCGGCGCTACGGCCATGGTCAGCGGTTGCGACCTCGGTGGCGCCCGGACGGCCGGTGTCCTGGTGCAGCGGGAGGCGAACCTGACCCTGCTGCGTACCCGGGTGCACGGCAGCGGCGGGCCGGGGGTGCGCTTCGCGGCCGGCTCGTCCGGGCGGGTGGACGGCTGTGAGCTGTTCGAGAACGTTGGGGAGGGTCTGCTTCGGGAGACGGTCGAGCCGGTCCAGGTGGAGGCGACGACCATGGCTGGCAACGGCGGCGGCTCGCTCCGTCCGGCCGCCAAGGGCGGCAACCAGCCGACCCGTACCGGCCCAGCGGCGCCTGCCGTCCCCGCTGCGAGAGTCGCCCCGGCAAAGGGTGATCAGGCACCGCCGTTCCGAGAGTTGGTGCCCGCCGGCGGTGGTCCGCCGGGTGAAGGTCCCTCCGACCTCGCCGCCCCGCTCCTGGCCGACCTCGACGCGCTGGTCGGGCTCGCCGGAGTCAAGCACGAGGTGGCGACCCTTGTCGGTCTGCACCGGGTCAGCCAGCGGCGGGCCGCGGCCGGCCTGCCGGCGCCGCCGATGTCCCGACACATGGTGTTCGCCGGCGCCCCGGGCACGGGCAAGACGACCGTGGCCCGGTTGTACGGGCGGATCCTCGCCGCGCTCGGCGTACTGAAGACCGGGCAGTTGGTCGAGGTTGCCCGGGCCGACCTGGTCGCCGAACACGTCGGTGGTACGGCGGTGAAGACCACCGAGAAGTTCAACGAGGCCCGGGGCGGAGTGCTCTTCGTCGATGAAGCGTATGCTCTGTCTCCTGTGGACAGTGGTGGGGGCGGGCACGACTTCGGTCGGGAGGCGATCGACACGCTGGTGAAGCTGATGGAGGATCACCGGGACGAGATCGTGGTTATCGTCGCCGGTTATTCGGCGCAGATGCGCGCGTTCCTGAGTTCCAACCCGGGTCTCGCCTCCCGGTTCTCCAAGACCGTGGAGTTCGAGAGCTACGCCACCGAGGAACTGGTCACCATTGTCGAACGGATGTGCAGCACGCACCACTATTCACTGGAGTACGACACCCGACTGGCACTGACCGAGTTGTTCGACGGGATGGCCCGGGACGCAAATTTCGGCAACGCACGAGTCGCTCGGAAGGTGTTCGAGGAGATGATCGGGCGGCAGGCGTTCCGGCTCTCGCAGGCGACCTCGTCGGACGGGGTGGAGCTGGCCCAGTTGCTGCCGCAGGATCTTGGCGTCCCGGCGGCGAGCGGCGTGCGCGCCGGCGAGGCCCGGGTCGACGAGGTCGACCAGTTGCTCGGCCGGCTGCACGGCATGATCGGGCTGAGTGGGGTGAAGCGCGAGGTGGCCGACATGATCGATCTCCTGGCGACGATTCGGACCCGGGTTCGGGCCGGGCTTCCCGCTCCGGTGATCTCCCGACACCTGGTCTTCTCCGGGCCGCCAGGTACGGGTAAGACCACCGTCGCCCGGCTGTACGGGCAGTTGTTGACCGCGCTCGGCGTACTCGCCGGGGGGCAGTTGGTCGAGGTGGCGCGGGCGGACCTGGTCGGGGAGTACATCGGCCACACCGCGCAGCGCACCCGGGAGGCGTTCGAACGGGCCCGTGGCGGGGTGCTGTTCATCGATGAGGCCTACACTCTGGCGCCGCCGGATGCCCGGCAGGACTTCGGTCGGGAGGCCATCGACACATTGGTCAAGCTGATGGAGGATCACCGGGACGAGGTGGTGGTGATCGCTGCCGGATACGAGAAGGAGATCGAAACGTTCCTCGCCGCGAACGCCGGTCTGGCCTCCCGCTTCTCCCGCCGGATCCACTTCGGGAACTACAGCGCCGACGAACTTGTCGCGATCTTCCAGGGAATCGCCTCGGCAAGCGGCTACGAGTGCCCGGGTGGCACGCTGATTGCGTTGCGGGAGCATTTCGAGCGCGTACCGAAGGGTCGCTCCTTTGGCAATGGGCGGTATGCCCGGCAACTGTTGGAGGACTCGATTACACGTCAGGCGGGCCGGCTGCGGACATTGAGCGCTCCAAACGTCGACCAATTGCGGACACTCTCGGTGGAGGACGTGTCACCGACAGTGGCCGCTGTGAGCTGATGTCCAGTCAACCTCCACCCGTTATGCCAAAAGTTGTTCCTCCTGGTTGCTTGATTGGTCTTGTCGCAACCGTATGCTTCACCGAGCCGTCGGCATGTGCGCACGGTGCTGTGCGCGCATGCTCGTCGACGAGGAACACGAAGCAGTCGGGTGGAGGCGTTCGATGCTCTTGGTGCCCAGGGTGGTCCTTGCGCAATGGCCCACTCTGGCGGTTGCCGATGGCATGCAGGAGTTAGCCAGGTCCGCGGCCAGCGCCCGGATGCGGGCGCTGCACGCCGACCACGCGGAACCGCTATCCCGTTTCCTGCTGCGCCTTACCTGGGGTGAGCGTCACCTGGCCGAGGACCTGTTGCAGGACACCATGCTGCAGGCGTGGCGTCACCTGGACCGGCTGCCGACCGAACCCGAGGCGGTGCGGCGGTGGCTGTTCACGGTCGCCCGGCGGATCGCTATCGACGCGGCGCGGGCACGGCAGGCCCGGCCGACCGAGGTGGGTATCGCCGACATTACGCAACTGCCGGAGGGCGCCGACACTGCGGAGGGTGTGGTGGCGGCGCAGACCGTCCGACGTGCTCTGCCCAAACTGACGCCGGCCCACCGGGCGGTGCTGATCGAGCTGTATTTCCTGGGCCGCTCCACCGACGAAGCCGCCGCCCGACTCGGCATTCCGGAAGGGACAGTCAAATCCCGTGCATTCTACGCATTGCGGGCGCTGCGTGCGGCGATCGGGCCGACCGACGCGGGCTGACCGACGGGGGTGGCGTCTTGGACCGCGAATGCTTGCGGTGAAATGGTGAACCATCCTCAGGTCCGACACGTCATACGAGTAAGGCTTGTTGCCTGGCCACTACGAGGCACACCCGATCGTTGGACGAGTCATGCCCTTTAGTAGATCTGACGCGACGATGAATGACGACGACGAACGCCGCCGTGCCGGGTGCGGGGACTGCGCGCCGTACCTTCTGGGTGCCCTCGACCAACAGCGGGCCGAAGCCTTCGAAGCGCACCTTGCCGGCTGCCCCAACTGCCAGGACGACTGTGATGACATCGGCCCGTCCGCGAGCGCCCTGGGCGGCCTGTCCGCCGCCGATATACGCGAGCTGCTCGACGAGACTGACCGGCTCGATCCGCCGACGGCACCACGTCTGCTGAGCAACCGGCTCTGGCCGCGCCGACCCGGGGCTCGGCTGCCGGCGACCGTGGCCGGGTCCGGACCGCCCGGCCGTGACCGCCGACGGCTTTGTCCAAGCAGGCTGGGCCGCGCTTCTGCCGCCGGTGAGAAACCGTCACTCCCGTGCCTGCTGATCCGGTGCTTGGCGCGGTTGGGTGGGCTGCTGCGGCTGCGGGTTCTCGCCACGCTGTACATGCTCGTCGTATTCCGCGCCGGTGCCGCCGTCGCACCCGCGTTCGACGGCGAGTAGCGACCGTCGCCCGACGTGCCAACTGCACCATCGTCGCCTACCCGTTGGACGAAGGCTGGCCCACCTCGCAGCCCGTCGGGGCCGTGCGTGAGGATGGCGTGATGCGCAACCGGATCGAGCAGCCGCGGGTTCATGGGTACGACCGGGTCACCCTCATCGTCCGAGGCGACGCGCTGCCACCCGAGCTCGCGCTCGCCCAGCTGCCCCGTGAGCAGGACCGGCACACCGTTGTCGTGGCCGCGGACCCACCACTGGACCTGCCGACCCTGATCGCGCTGCTCGGCCGCCACCTGCCCGTCAGCTGTGCGTCGATCAGGCTCGTGCTTTCCGAGGCTGGCAGACCAGATATCGGCCAGGTCATCGCGGACGAGCTGTGCTTCGAGGTGCTCGCCCCGGCCGGACCGGTGATGCTGCTGCCCAGCGGGTTGCTGTTCGTCACCAGCGGCCAATGGTGGCGGTTCCGGCCGGGCCATGCGGCGGAGCGGCAAGTTGCCCGGCAGCCCGCACCCGACTGGGAACGTCTGCTCCCGCTCAGCCTCCGGGCGCTGCCGCCCGAGGTGGGGGTGACCGCCGTACCGGCCGGGCTGTGGCTGCACGACACCAAACCGCCCGTGCCGTCGCTGACCGCCGAGGTGCTGGCCGTGCCGGTGGACCCGGAGCGGTTGACCGTGGTGATCGGCCGCCCTGCCGGTTCGCCACTGCCACCCGAGCCCGTCTACGCCATGCTCGAGGCGCTGCCCCGGACATTGCGGCGCCGGCTGCTCCTGGTCAGGCACGGCGTCGCGGACGGCACCGCTGACACCGTCGGGGAATGGCTGGCCGCGCGTACCGGCGGCACCGTCGAGGTGGTCACCGAGGCGGGCGACGCCGCTGAAGCGGAAGCCGACCTGGCCGTCCCCGACGAGCGGCGCGGCTGGCGCCCGTTCGTGCAGCGGCTGGTCTACCGCGCTGGTGCCGCACCGCAGGTGACGCAGTGGCGTGACCCGCTCTCAGGTGGTGCTCCTGGCACGGACGGATCGCAGCAGGTCGACCCGGACTGGGCGGTCGAGGTGATCCGGTCCGGGCTGTGGCTGCGGTCGGTGAGCGACGACTCCGAGCAGGACCTGGTCCGCCGGCTACCGATTGACGACCGTCATCCGCTACTGGTGCTCAGCGCGACGGCTGTCGCACAACCGGCCAGGGCGGCTGAGGTGCTCGCCACCGTGGTGAGCCGACTGCCGGTCGACACCGCCAGCGCGCTGCGCATAGTGGTGACCCGTCCACCGGCCGAGGCCGACGCCGGATTGTGGGAACCGCTGGTCGAACGGCACGGTCCGCTGCTTGCCGTGGTCGGCCCCGGCCACCTGGTCGAACTACCCGGCCGAGCAGCCGCCGAGCCCGAGCCCGCGCCGGTACGCGAGCCTGAGCCTGAGCCGGTACGTGAGCCTGAGCCTGAGCCGGCCCGTGAGCCTGAGCCTGAGCCGGCCCGTGAGCCTGAGCCTGAGCCGGCCCGTGAGCCTGAGCCTGAGCCGGCCCGCGAGCCTGAGCCCGCGCCGGCCCGCGAATCGGAGCCTGAGCTGGTAAGCGAGCCGGAGTCCGTGCCTGAGCTGGCGCCGGAACCCACATCCGTATCCGTGCCAAGGCCCCGCCCCAGCCTGGACCCGGAGCTGCCGTCCGGTCCTGAGGACGCGCACCAGCCGCTGGTGCCGGCCCGGCCTGCCGCTGGTGGGCGTTACCCGGGCGTCGTGTTCGCCGACTGGCGCTTCGAACCGACGCCGGACTGGCGAGCGGGACAGGAGGTGCGCGTGCCCGAGCCGCTCACCGGGACCACCGCGCCGTCCGAACCTGAAAGGTCCAGCGTGGACGGGCCGGTGCTGGTGATCTGGTCGGTCACCGGTCGGCGGACGGGCGACCCCGGCCCGTCGGTGGGGGAACGGGTACGGTTCGCGCCCGGCAGCCAACTGCGGGTGGTCGACGTCGAGCATCTCGGTCGCGACGAGCCGGTGCTGGTGCTGTTGCGCGACACCGCCCCGGAACGGGGTGACTCGCCCGCCACGGACGGGGACGCGGGGCGCGACGACGCCTTGGACCGGCGGGCCCGCACGACGTTGCGTCGGACGGTCGATGCGGTTCGGCGTACGAGCGCGACCGGTTCCTGGCCGCTCAGTCCTGGTCGCGGATACCGAGTGAGTCGATGATCGAGCTGCAGGCCATCAGCCACGCCCGGCGGGTCGGGAGTGCGAGTTGGTCGTACTCGATCCGGCCGCCGGACCGGACGAGCCGGTCGTATGGAATGACCGCCACGTCCCGGACCACCTGGCGGTAACGTTCGACGATGTCGTCGAGGAGCGCCGTGTCCGGCTTCGGGTCGGCGCAGGAGACGACCGCGACCGCGTTCTTGGCCAGGTCGGCCCGGCCGGTGCGGATCAGGTGGTCGAGCATCCAGAGCCCACTGTCGGCCACGTCCCGCTGCACCGTGGTCGGGACCACCAGACAGTCGGCGACCGCGGTCGCCGACTGCCAGTTCGCCGCGCGGACGTTGTTCCCGGTGTCGATCACGATGAGTCGGTAGAAGCGGCACAGGGCGGTCCAGAGTTTGCGGAACGCCTCGTCGTCGATGATTTCCATGCTGCCCGCCGCGTCGTCCGACGCGAGCACATCGAACCGGGCGCTCTGCGGGCGCAGGTACGCGGAGAGTTGCCCCACGCTGCCGGTGGTGGCCAGGAAGTCATCGATCTGATGCAGCAGGTCGACCACGGTCTGCTGGTGGGTGGACGCCTCCGCGCGCATCCCGAGGGTGCCTCGCGTCTCGTTGTTGTCCCAGGCCAGCGTGTATCCGCCACGGTAGAAGCCGAGCGTCGCCGCGGCGATCAACGCGGTCGGGGTCTTCGCGGCACCGCCTTTCGGATTCGCCACCACGACCGACATGGTTCGGCTGAACGAGCGCAGTAGCCGTCGTCGCGCCGCTCGGTGGACCAACTCCTCCCGGGTGGCGGTGAGCGTCAGCGTCCTGCCGGTGAGCCGGTTGGCCCGACCACGCCAGCCCCACTCCGCGGCCTCCTGCCCCGGGCCGCCCACCGGCTCGTCCACACCGGCCGGAGCGGACAGTTCGGCCGGGGCCGCCGCGGCGTCGCCCTCGGGGCTGGCCGGTTGACCGGTGATCTGTCGGGCCGGGCCGGCCGAGGGCAGCACGACCGGAACAGGTACGGGCGGCCCGTCGTTGCCGGTTCCCTGGCGGGACTCGGCGTTGGCGGTGCCGTTGGCGGGGGCCGCCGGGGCGGCCTTCTGCCCGGGGTGCGCGGTCATGATGGTTCTACTCCTGTCGACTAACGGCCGCCGTAGAGGGTACTGGGCGCGGCCGGGTCTCCGGCTTCGGCTTCACCGATGCCATTTCTGGTTGGGCGTGCCCCCGCAGTCCCACAGCTGCAACCGGGTGCCACTGCTGGTCTGCTCGTCCAGCGCGTCGACGCACTTGTCCGCACGCCGGTTGACCAGGTCGTGTGCCTTGTTCAGGTTAAACAGCTGGGAGCTGCTGCCCGAGCAGGTGCTCAGCACGATCTTCGCGCCGTTCGCGGTGGAGCCGCCCGCGACGGTCATGCACTTGCCGAACGCCCGGACCGTACCGTCGTTGTAGATCGTCCACTGCTGGTTGGGGCCGCCGTTGCAGGTCCAGATCTGCAACCGGGGATTGCTCTGATAGGCGCCGTCGGTCACGTCGATGCAGCGGCTGCTGCCGTACCCGATGATCGGCCCGGCCCCGCCGACCGGCTGCGGCTGCGGGTTCGCCGGGGGTTGCTGTGGCGGTGCTGCGCTGGTGGGAGCAGGCGCCGGAGCTGGTTGCCCCCCGGTGGCCGGTTGTCCCCCGGTGGCCGGTTGGCCCCCGGTGGCGGGTTGCCCACCGGCTGCTGGGGTCGAGCCCTGGTCTGCACCGGCACCCGGGCTGGCCGGCACGCCGGGCGTCGCGCTGCCGGACGGTGCGCGCGGCGGATCGCTGCGGCCAGGGCTGGGCTGCGGGGTGCCGCCGAGGCGCGGGTCGTGCTCGTAGACGGCGGTGTAGTTCTGCACCAGGCCGATGAAGTCGCGCATCGCCGGCGCGTCCGGGACGCCGCCGGCACGCTGCACCGCCTCCGGCCCCCACTGGAAGGCGGCGAGCGCCGCCGGGTACGGGTCGCCCTGCCCCACCCGGCTCTGCTCCTCCACCAGCGTGCACATCACGACGGCCAGCGCGGAGATGGCCTGCTGCGGATCCCAGGGTGATCCGGTGGCGGCGTCCGGTGCGTACTGGGCCCAGACCGTCGGGTTGAACTGGGCGATTCCCTGGGCGCCGCTGGTACCGCGCAGATTCGGGTTGAACGCCGACGAGGCCATCAACTGCGCGGCGATCCGGCCCGCCGGCACCGCCGGGCAGGTCTTCCCGGCCGCCAGGATCGCGGCCAGGTATTCGGCGGGTACCGGAGTGGCCGGGGTACCCGGGCGCGGTTCCACCCCGCCCACCGGTCCGGCTGACGCAGTCGGGCCAGTGGGGGAGAACTCGGGTCGGCGGGCGTACCAGGCCGCGTAGCCGGCCACGGTGGAGACGTACCGATCCGCGCTGGACGGCACCCGTTTGGCATCGCGTACGGCGTCCAGTCCGGAGTGGTACGTGGCCAGCGTCAGCCGCCACTGATCACCGCCCATTCCGGCCTTCCGGACCTGCCCGGACAGGTCACACATGTGGTGTGCCAGCGCGACGATGTTGGCCGTCGGGTCGCTGCGCTTCGCCGCCGAACCGGGCTTCCAGGTGTTCCACACACTCTCGGTCAAGCCGGCCAGGCCCTCGCCGCCGTTGTCCGAGCGTGCGGTCGGGTTGAAGCCGGAGGCGGCCATCAGTTGCCCGGCGAGCCGGGCCGGAGTGAGGATCGGGCAGGAGAGCGCGGCGGCGGCGATCGTCTGCACCTGACCGGGCGGGACCGGGCGGCCGGTGCGGATCGCGTCGTCGGCGGTGGCGATGCCGAGCCCGGATGCCGCCAGCACACCGCTCGCGCCGAGCAGGACCAGCAGGACTCCGGCTGCGACAGCCCGCCGCAGGGGACTGTCGAGTCGGTCCAGGCCCGCGCGGCGCAGGGACGCGACCCGGCGCAGCAGGGGGGACCGGCGTTGGGCCTGGGCGGACAGGTCGACGAGTCGCCTGCGCAGCTCCGACGCGGCACCGTGGCCGAACTTGAGTCGCATTCTGATTTTCTCCCTTGCGCACCGTCTCCGAAGTAGCACGACGGGCCACGACGGTCGCCGGTTCACCCGCTGGCCGGTTTCTTGACCGGTTCGCGACCGAAAGCCGACCGGCTTCGCGTGCAGGGGTGGTTCGGTGCTGGGTGCAACTCACTTTTTTACCGGCTCTTGCGCTCTCGTTCACTTTCGGACATGTAGTTGTTTTCCTCGCTCCGGTCAGCTTTCGGTCATGACCGTTGCCGGTTCCTCCCTCCGTTCGTACCGGGCGGGAGGTGGGCCCGGACCATGGCGATTCAGGTGTCGGACGACGTCGCGACGTTCCTGAAATGGCTCACCGGCGAGGAGTTGCCCGGGACGGACGAGGACCGGCTCCGTAACCTGGCGCAGGCGCAGATCGTGGCCGCGGACGGTTTGGACGACGTCGTGCCGATCCTCGTCAGCGCGGTCAACAGCATTCGTGACGGGGTGCAGGGCGCGTCCGAGAAGGCTTTCGTCGACGCGATGGGGGCCTACCTGCACGACCCCGGCTACATCACCCTCGCCGGCCGGTACGTCCGCCGCCTGGGGTCCGACCTTGAGGACACGGCGACCCAGGTCGAGTACACCAAGCTGATGATCATTGCGACGGTCATCGAATTGATGATCGAGCTTGCGATCGCGCTGGCCGTGGCATGGTTCTTCCCGGGTGCGTTGGACGCGGTGGCGATGCGGCTGACGACCGGCCAGATCAAGATCGCGCTCTGGCTGGCCCGGCTGATCGTCAATGTGGTGCTGGGTCAGGTCGTGGGTATCGGGATGCAGGTCCTGATGGACTTCATCGTCCAGGCAATCCAGATCCACAACGGCACCCGGGACCACTTCGACACGAAGCTGACCGCCGACGCGGCGGCCATCGGAGCCTGGGGCGGCGCGGTGGGTGTCGTGCTCGGTGCGGGCGCCGGGCCGGCGACCGGGCTGCTCAGGCGCGCGCGGGGCGCATTCCACGGAGCCGGAGCGGACGTGGCCACCGGTATCACCGGAGCTGGTGGCAAGAATGCTGCCGGGGCCGGGGGTAAGAGCAGCACTGGTGCGGGGGGCCGTGCGATCGCGCCGGACGAGCCGCCGACCATCGACGGATTCGTCAAGGATCTGGGCCACGAGGCGGTCAGCGAAGTGGTGACCGAGGGCACCTACGGGATGATGACCGGGACGGGCTGGCAGTGGGGTGCGATGCCCGCCACCGCGGTCTCCGGTGCGCTCTCCGGTGCCGCCGAGGGCGGCGGTTCGGCTCTCGGATACAGGCTGCGCCACCGTAACGACGGCATCAACGGTCCGGCCAACGGCCCGGACGACGATTTGCTGCCGACCAGATCGAACACGTCCGACTCCCCACCGCCGTCGGACTACGGACCCGCGCCGCCGTCCGAGGTGGGGGGAGGCACACCATCCGGTACGACCGGTCCCGCGCAACCCTCGACGAATACGGGTACCCCGGCCGTCGGGGCTTCCGAACCGGTCACCGGTGGTGGGGTAGGGGGTAGCGGCGGCGAAGCAACCAGCGGCGGTGGTGCGAATCCGGCCCGGCCGCCCCTCGGACCGGGGCACTGGTCCTCGCCTGCACCGGGCATCGCCCCTCATCCGGGAGCCTCGTCCGGTCCGGGCCCGGGCATTGCGCCTCATCCGGGAGCCTCGTCCGGTCCAGGACCGGGAACTGCGAATGCACAGGTGTCGCAGGCCCCGTCAACCCCACCCGGGTCGCCGCTCGCGCCGGATCACACGGCAGCGTTCCCCAACCAGGACCTGCTGGCGACGCCGTCCACCCCGCAACCGTTCACGGCCACCGGACCGGCACCGGTCCCGACCATTTCGCTCGGCCCGGCTGACCCGGTCACCCCGACCGTGCCGACCCCGAGTACGTCGGTCCCGACGCACACGCCGTCGCCGTCGCCGTCGCCGTCGCCGTCATCGTCGCCGTCGCCGTCGCCGTCGCCGTCGCCGTCGCCGTCGCCGTCGCCGTCGGCCGCGTCGAACGCCGCCCCCGGGCCGATCGTTCCGCGCACCGGTCCGACGCCGATCACCTCGGTGCCGGGAACCACGCCGGCCACTCCGTCGACCGGCCAACCTGTGGTGACGGGCCAGGACCGCTCTGGCGAGCCGACATCGCGTGGCGGGGCCGAATCGGGGCCGGTACGCCGGGACGCACAGGTCGGAGCAGACCGACCGACCCGGCCGGAGCCGGTGCACAACATGCCCGACGGCCGCCGATCCGACGGCCAGCGCCTGGACGGGAACCGCATCGACGGCCAGCGCCTGGACGGGAACCGCATCGACGGCCAGCGTCCGGACACCGGCCCGGAGCAGGTGCGGCGGGTGCCCACGACGCAGGACGCCCGGGTGACACCGCAGGATTCAGTCACGCTGCGGAAGGTGGCATCGGACCTCAGACGGGAGGAGGCCCTCGGAGAGGGGGGCCTGTTCGGGCGGGGCGACGCGCCGGTGTCCCGGACGGCACATGACGTGAGCGCCGGCCTGGGGTGGCTGCTCGCGGATTCCCGCCGACCGGTCTGGACCGGCGAGCCGGACTGCTACCCCGGCCTGCTCGCCTCGTACCTGGCCAAACACCGCCGGCTCGCCCGGCGCACGGTGGACGAGACGTTGTTGGGTCGGGGCGACCCCCGGGAGTTCGCGCACGCCGTCGACGGCTCATGGGAGCAGTTCGGGGGCGACGCTGACGCACTTCGGACCCTGTTGACCGATGCCGACGGCACACGGCGGGACGGCTGGAGCGCGTACGTGTGGGTGCGCCCTCCGGGTGGCGACGCGCACATGTTCGAGCTGCACGCGGACGCGACCGTACCGGCCGGGCAGCCGGGTGGACTGAAGTGGGTCGACCTTCAGCGTCCTACGGGCTGGCTGGACGCGACGTCTGACCAGGGACTCGCGGAGAACCTGCCACTGGCCAGGGTCATGCTGACCGACGCCGCTGGCCGCTGGGTGCCGCTGGCCGAGGCGGCCGGACTCCGGAACCGGCCGAGCAGGTCGCCCCTCGTCGAGGCGTTGGTGGACTCGCCGCGCAACCCCGGGCCCGGCATGCTCCGCCGGGCCGCTCTGGCGTCGAGTTCCCGGGCCAAGAACGACCGTTTCAACGAGGCGTCCGCGTCAACCGTCGTGCCGAAGCCGAGCGGCTCGCTCTACCAGGACCAGCCCGACCTGCTGTACGAGGTGGACGGTGCCACCGACCTCGACAAGCTGGTCGATGACCTGCGGACCGATGTCGAGGAACGGGTACGTGCCCGGATCGGGTCGATCGTGCACCGGCTCACCCGGGGCGGCCGGCAGGCGATCAGCGTCGACTTCAGCCGCATCGAGAGCGCGCTCCGCAATGACCTGCAGTCGTTCTTCACCAGTGGTGGGCGGACGTTCGACGTCCGCGACGGCACCGGCCGTTGGCACAGCGTCACCGTCTCCACGACCCGGCTGACCGACCAGCAGCAACGGCTGGACCAGAGTCATGACAAGGCCAAGTACGACACGAGGAACGACTTCAGTACGGCACTGAAGGAGACCGAGAGCTCCGGCGACAGCCTCGCCATCGGTGCCGGCTTCATTATCGGCGGTCGGGTCGGACCGGGCGGCGGGGTGTCGGGCGAGATGGCCCTGGCCCAGGCGGCGCAGACCAGCGAGAGCGGCGCAACCCTCTTCGACTCGCACAACATCCGCAGCGGCGGAGTGTCCCACCTGGTGTTGGCGCCGGTCCGGTTCACCGTGCACGTGGGCAAACCGGGGTCGGTGCTGCCCACCCCACCACCGGCGCACCAGTCGACGGCAGACGATGCGGACGCGGCACCGAACGTGGTCACCGCCCAGGTTGGTTTCCGTACGCTGGACGACATCGCCAGGGCGACCCCACGTACCGACGGTATGCAGCAGGGCAGCTTCGACGTGTCGACGCTGGTCCAGAACCTGAACGTGGTCCGGATCCTGGACGCCCGGACGGTGGCCGTCGCCCAGCCGGGCACCTTTGCCTCGAACGATGGAGCCGCGGGTGCCCTGACCACAGTGGAGGACGACGACACCACGGATTCGCAGACCTGGAACGAGGTCGTTGAGGACATTCTGCGCCAGTTCCAGCCGACCGGCACCGCCGACCAGGGCAGCCTCAGTCGGGAGCAGCTCCGGGCGCTGCTGAGTGAGCCCAGCGTGCTGGGGCAACTGCTCCCGGCGTTGGAGGGCGACGTGAACTCGCCGTTGATCGTCAGTCCGTCCCGTCGTCAGGCGGTGGCCCTCCAACTCAACGCGGAGGTCACCGGGATGCAGGTGGTCGCGGACGTCAAGAAGTCCTCGTTCCGATGGCAGCCCGGCTACACCGTCAACGGTCGGGAGCAGCACATCAGCGCGGTCGGCGGTAGCGGGAGTGTGGTGCCGATTCGCTGGGGCTTCGGGTGGGCGTACGTGCAACTGCGACTCAGCGCGGGTTTCCGGCGCAACACCACCACCAGTGCCCGGCAGAGCAGCACCACCCGGACCGGCACCGAGTTCAAGGACATCGAAAACGTTCTGGCCAAGGTGAACGTACGGCTCACCATCAACACCGCTACCCGGGTCAACGCCTTCCAGCAGCCGTTCCGCACCGGTGTACGCCCGATCGTGCTGGATCTGAGCGTGCTGTCCCGCCTGCCGAAGGCCAAGGCCGAGGAATTGGTCCGCGACGTGCGTCCGCCCGTGCTGCGAAGGGCCGGCACGCTGCCCCCGAGGACCAGCACCGGGTCGGCGAGGGAACACGGCACAACCAGCACCGATTCCGGCTCAGCGACCAGGGCGCAGCGTAGGACAAGCGCCACGTCGCCGGAACGGCCGAGGGCGTACCGCAGAACCAGCACGGTGTCCATCGAGCGGAACACCGATGGCGGAGAGCGCGATCCTCAGCAGGAGAGAGAGTTCCGCAGGACAAGCACTGTATCGATCGACCCGAACACCGTAGGCAAGATCCGTGAGCTGGGCTCGGAGCAGGGGCCGGGGAAGCATCCACCGCCGTTCGCCGAAAAGGGCGGGCATGCGATGCCGTACCAGATGAGCCAGTTCGCCGATCTGCAGCAGCAGACCGCGCGCCTGGTCCGGCGGTTCGGCGGTGGTTTCCTGCCCCGGTTCCGCCGCGAGGGCGTGGCCCAGCGGATGGCCTTCGCCAGCTCCGCCAGCGAACGCCAGCGCAACCAGGCGGCGTTGGACCGGGCGCTGTCGGTGCCGGCGCTGCGACAGAACTACACCACCCTGCTCAACGGCGGAATCGCGGTCCGGCTGACGCGGACCACGTGGTTCTCCAGCCGCCACGTGGTGGTTCACGTGACCGCCCGGCACCCGCAGGAGCTGGTGCACGCCGGTGTGGAACGCAACGTCGCCGTCCGCAATTTCCAGAGCCGAGGTGAGCAGGACAGCGCCGCCGGCGGTGCCCAGTGGCGGGCCGCGGTGGCCGTCGAGGGTGGGCCCATCCTCCGGTTCAACGACGCTGCGGTGAACACGGGTGTCAGCCCAGGGGTCTCGGCCGAGTTGCAGGGGCGCTGGGCGCAGCAGGGTGGTGTGGACGTGACCGGGCAGGACACCGCGCTGCACGGCGGCACGCCGAACTCGGAGCGTTACCACGGCGACCTGGAGCTGGTCGTGAGCATCTACCCGTACCAGGTGGGGATCGGCCGCGACCAGGGCTCCCGGATCGGCTTGGGCGTCCGGGCCAAGACCCTGCGGTACGTCGACGGCACGTCGTTCACGCGTAGCGACAACGCGGTGCAGGTCGGTGGGAAGGCGCTGCCCCGGTACAGCCTGCGCCAGAGGCACCCGGTCGACGTCCTCTACTCGGCCAGCGCCGCACCGAAGGAGCAGGTCAAACTCCCGGTGAATGTGACCAAGGGGCCGCGGGAGCCACTGGCCCGGCGAACCAGAACCGACCTCAACACCCTGCGTACGTTCGTCGACTATTCCCCAGCGCCCTCCGGTTCTCCCTCGGCCTCGGCCGAGGGAGAAGTCAAGGAGTGGCAGTTCGTCGAGTCGATGCCGGGCAGTGCCGATCTGCTCAAACTCGCCCGGGAAACGATCCAGGAGACGCAGCAGTACGAGGGCCGCGCGTCCCGGCGTCATCTCGGCGGTCTGCGTGGTGAGACGAGCCTGAAGGAGGGCATGCCGCTCTGGGCTGACCTCACCGACAGTCTCACCGCCGGTCAGCAGGCCACCAACCTCGGCGCCATGACCGAGAAGCAGTGGGATCTCGACCCGCTCACCACGGACATCGACGGTGGCCGGCTCGACGTGTCGATCGCCGGGAGGCTGGTCAATCCGCGCCTGGTGCCGGTCCAGGCAGAGATCACCACCGAGCACGCGCCGAGCGGCGGGGTGCAGGTGTGGAGCAGCCGTACCCGGGAGACCCAGCTCCTGGCCCGGGGCCAGGTCGGAGTCTCGCTGCGGGAGTCGGTGCGCCCCGGGGACAACTACGGCGGCGGTGGCACCGGGGCAGCCGGCTACCAGCGGACGTTGATGTACCGGATGACCCGTAAGCGGAGCAAGGTCAGCGGCGCCATCGAGCGCAACGTCAACAACCGCAAGGGGAAGAAGCGGACCTACCTGGTGGTGGCCGACCTGCGGGCGACGGTGGCCGCCGAGGTGACGAACTCCGCCGATCTACCCATGGCGCTGGTACCCAGACCGTTCCAACCGGACAGCTGGGAGCACCACAAGTCGGTGCGCCACAGTGCGGTCATCGAGAACGCTGTCTACCTGCGGGTCAGTGAGGAACAGGCGGTGGCGATGGGCCTGTTCGGTGACGTGCGGCCACCGATGGCGTCCGCCCTGGCCGGGCCGGCGTCCAACGGCGCTCCGGTTACCGACGGGGCGCGCAACGTCAAGCTGACCCTGCGGCCGGGCGGGTCAGCCGGGTTGGGACTGCAGACCTTCCATGACGTCCCCTCGCTGGTGGACCCGGCGATCGTGGCACTGCGTAACGCGGTGAACGGACCGAATCCGCAGCCGCTGGCCCAGCCGATCCTGAACGCGCTGACCGGTCGCGGGCTGGCGGACCCGATGCTCAACCGGCGCCGGATGCTGCACGCGCTGTCCCGCCCCGGGGTACGGCGGAACTGGGCGGCGCTGTTCGACGGCGGTGTTTCCCTGATCCACGCCGACATCGGGATCTTCAGCCAACGGCTCTACGACGTACGCCTCGAAGCGGTCCTCGACAAGGGGATCACGTTCGACCAGTTCGTCGCCAACCACGACGACATCGACGTGCGTACCGTTGGCATGCAGGGCCAGACCGACCTGCTCCGGACCGCCCACGGCGGGGGCCTCTACGTCAACACCGCCGCGTCGGCGGTGCTCAACCCGCAGGGTCAGCAGGCCGCGGTCGGCGGTGGCTACCAGTACAACACCAACAGCCTGACCTCGACCTCGACCACGACCGAGTCGGAGCAGCGGACCACCGAGATCAGTTCCGGCCGAGGGGTGAAGGCGCGGGTCACGCTCGATCTCCAGTTCCAGATCCGGATCTACCACCGGGGAGAGGCCGTGCCGAATGGCACGATCACCTTCCGGGCGCCGGTGACCGTCGACCGGTGGGCCGGCGACCTGCGACTTCCACCGCCGCGCCAGGGTGCCGTGCACCCGCCGAAGGCGTACCGGCCCGACCCGACGCCCGGCCCGGAACCGGGCTGGCAGGTGCGCAACGGTCTGCTGTTGCCGCCCCGGTACGCGCCGGAGGACCTCAGCGGCGCGGCCCACCTCCAGACGGCGGCCCAGGCGTTGTTGACCGGCGCCGCGGACCGTCTGCATGTCTCCGGTTACGTCGGGGCGCACCAGGTGCACCAGGGGTTGACCCCGGAATTGTTGCTTCCGAACATCAGGCAGGCCTTCGACCCAGACGGGCTGGAACTGCCGCCGGTACCGAGCGCCACCGTGTCGATGGCGGAGGCACTGATCACCCTTGGGCTCAAGCCGACGGCGGCCAGGCTTGGTGGCGTCGATTCGGCTGTGTACCGGGAGCACGCCGCGCAGCAGGCGGCCACCATCAGCAGCGGGTCGAACAAGCTCACCCAGTCGCTGCACGCTCCCCGGCTGCTGCTCGGCCGAGGCTACCTGGGCGACCCGTACCAGGCGTTGGAGAACAGCAACAGTGGTCCGAGCAGTGGCGAGACGGTCGCGTTGGCGGCAGGTGGGGAGGATTCGTCGGCCCGCTTCGGCAACGTCAAACCGGAGGGTCGGTCGGCCCTGATCGAGTACGTCTGCGAGCCGACCGTCGCGGTCACCCTGCCCCGCGCGGCGCAGGCCGACAGGCAGCACCGCGATGACCAGGTCCAGCCGGTGATCGTGGCGGTGCGGATGGGGCTGGACGACGCGCGCCGGGTGCTCGGCATCAACAGCGGCGCCCCGGACGACGTACGCCGCGAGTTCGAGGCGATCGTGACGCACGAGCAGCAGCTGGCCCGCCTCGGCGACGAGTTCGTCGCGATGGGGGAGGCGGAGGCGGCGGCGAAGTACGCGGCCCTGGGCAGCCAGATAACCAACCCGTCTCAGCCTGGGCCAGCGGGGTCACCGGGCAGCAGGCCAATCGACCCGGTCTTGCGCGAGCAGTGGCAGAAGGCGATCGGAAAGCGGGAGTTGGCCGAGGCCGCGTGGTGGAAGTCGATGCAGGACCACTACCGCCAGCTCGACGAGTTCAGTGCCAAGTACGAGGCCAGGCCGGACGCGCCGGTCAACCCGCCGCTGCTCACGGTGCCCGCGGTCAGTGTGCTTCCGGACAACGATCCGCCACCGGAGCAGAAGCGAGCGTCGATCAGGGAGCCGCTCGCGGCCGAGTCGCATCTG
Source organism: Micromonospora sp. DT201 (assembly GCF_049841575.1). Classification (NCBI taxonomy): domain Bacteria; kingdom Bacillati; phylum Actinomycetota; class Actinomycetes; order Micromonosporales; family Micromonosporaceae; genus Micromonospora; species Micromonospora sp. DT201. Next base: position 29,605 of record NZ_JBNCKP010000009.1, read on the forward strand.
CGGCGGATCACCGAGGAGGCCGAGCACGGGGAGCCGGAGGGCAGGAGGGCACGTGCGGCCGTGACGACGGTGGTGCCGCCGCTGTCGTCGCGACGCGAGTGGGATCTGCCGGTGGTCGACCACGACGTGGTGGAGGAGGAACTGGCCCGTCGTACGGCGGCCGAGCGGCAGCGGATTCGGCGGTACGCCGACGCGCTCGAACGTTCGTCCCCGGTCCAGCTGCCGGCACCCACCCACGAGGTGCTCGACACGCGTTCCCGGACGACCGCGGCACTGCTCGGTGGTGCCGCCCCGTATGCCCTGGCGACGACTTCTGGCAGGGGTCGGCCGGCGGGTCCGCGCGAGGTGACTGTTCCGGCCGTTCCGGCACCCACCCCGCCGGTCCCGCAACAGCGCTCCGCCCCGCCGGTCCCACCGGCACCGGTGGTGGAGTCGACACGGTCGGTCCCCTCGCTGGCCGGGCCCGGGTCGACGAGTGGCACCCAGTCGGCTCAGTCCAACATGTTCCTGGTCGCTGAGGCTCTGGTCCGCCCGTACCGGGTGTTGCCGATCCGACCCTCGGATCCGGTGATCGACCGGCTCTGGCGGGTCGCGATCGCGGCGCTGTCCGGCGGTGCCGACCCTGCGGACGTTGCCCGGCGGGTGACCGACTTGGCGGCGTCGCTCGGCCGTACTGCCGCACCCCAACAGCCGCACCTGCCTCGCTGACCGACAGGCCGGGCGCCTGTCGCGGCACGGCTCGGGACCGTGCCGCGACCCGTCAGGAGGCGTGCGCCCCGGGAGGGGAACCGCCGCCACTGCGTCACGCCGTTGGGCTGCTGCCACCCGACGTGCCGAGGTGGATGTCGACGTCGGCGGGCTCCGTCATCTGGTCGTACGCCTTGGTTCTGAGCCGGTTGGTCTGCAGCTCGCCGTCGAGCAGCGCCGCCCGCAGCGCCTCCGCGTCCGCGATTCCATTGCTGGTCACCGAGTCGGCGACGTTCCATAGGCAGAATCCCCGTGCGCCCCGACCGTGCTCGGCTACCAACACGTCACCGCCGCTCGGCTCGCCGCAGAGACCCCGGCACCACCTGGTCCAATTACGCCCCCAGGCGACCACAGAGGATGAGATTCGGGCCTGCTCGTCAGATAACGTTGGTCCACTCGTGATCCGGGCTCAAGATCCGGCTCTTCCAGGACAACACCCCCGGTCGCGTCCGGATCGTCAGTTACGAGGAGCAGCTCGATCGTCTCGTGTCGACCGTAGGAGCGCAGGACCTCCTGGCGTCGGGGAACCCGGTGGAGCCACCCGACAGGAACGGGTAACCGCGGAGCTCGCCGTGGCCGTCCGCGTCACTGCCGTTGGCCGGGTTATGGCGTGAGGGCAACCGGGAAGTTGGGCCGATCGGCAACAGCGAGCCTTTGCTCTTGAGCTGGTCGACGATCTCCCGGCAGTGACACGGCTGGGGAACTCTTGTGCTGGCCGTCGTGGGCTTGTGCTGGGCGGATGTCGTTGATCGGCCGTCGCCGCGCGGGGCCCGCAGGCGCCCTCGGCCTCCCTCCATTATCTCATGAGTTCGATTTTCGGCTACAGCCGGTAGTGGGTTGTCGCTGATCCGGTGATCGCTACGGTGTCCGGCATGCTTAGTAGTGACGAGAAGTTCGTTCGTTCCGGGCGAGTGCGGCTGTGGGCACAGCGTTTCGGCCGGCCTGCTGACCCCACCGTTCTGCTGGTCATGGGCACGTCTACACAGGGCATCGGCTGGCCCGATGAGCTAGTGGAGGCGCTGGTGACCAGTGGCCGGCAGGTGATCCGGTTCGATCACCGCGACACCGGCCGTTCCGATTCCGTTGAGTTCGCCGCGCATCCGTATACGCTCGCCGACATGGCAGCCGACACGGTCGCCGTTCTAGATGGTTACGACGTCACAGCCGCGCACCTCGTGGGGATATCGCTGGGCGGGGCAGTCGGGCAGTGGCTTGCCGTGCATCAGGCAGCTCGGTTGCATACACTGACCTTGATGGCGTCGTCTCCGATGGGCAACAACCCCGGCCCGGCGTGGGCACGAGCCATGGCAGGAAAATCGGCTTTGACCGGCGAACTCCCGCCCCCGAGTGCACGGTTCCTCGACCACTTGATGTCGTCGGCGAAGGCGCCCCGGACGACGCCGTCGCAGCGCATGGACGCCGACGTTCAGACCTGGCGAGTGCTCAACGGTGATGTCCTGCCCTTCGACGAACCCGCCGCGCAGCGGTTCGTCGAACAGTGTTACGCCCGGGCCCACAACATTGCTGCTGCCTCGAATCACGATCTCGCCGGGCGGCGATGGGACGACGACCGGCGGGCCTCCTTGTCCGCCATCACCGCGCCGACCTTGGTCCTGCACGGAAGCGATGACCCGCTGTTCCCCCCAGCTCACGGCGAAGCGCTCGCGGCGCAGATCCCGGCGGCGCAGCTGGAGATCGTGCCTGGCATGGGCCACCACCCGTTCTTCTCGCCAGGGCTCACCGAGCGGATCGCCGACTTGATCATCCGCCACACGAGCTGACCTCGGGCCGCCCGGACCCGGGCCATAGCCGAGCACGAATCGCGCTCAACTGGCTATGGCCCGGCCGTGCGGCATCAGCGCCGGTGAGCCGAGCTCAGCATTGACGCGAGGCTGGCCGGGACGGTAGTTGGCCTGCGGATTGGTCGCCAGTTCCGGTCCCACCCCGATCGGGTGGATTCGAAGGTAGGCGCGGTAGTGTCCCCGGCGTGCTGCGGCGGTGGAGTATGACGATCCTGATGGCGACGTGTGGCGTGTTGGTGGCGGCGGCACAACTGCGCGCCGATTTGCCCGCCGTCGGCGCCATCGAGTTGCTGATCTTCTTGGCGCTGGCACTGTTGCTGTCGCCGTGGGCCTTTCCCCGCTCGGTGCAAGCCGCTGAAGCGCAGCGGGCCAGCGCGGTGGACGGCCGGCCGATCGTGTACTGGCGTCCTGGCTGTCGCTACTGCCTTCAGCTCAGGTTTAGCCTCGGCCGGCTCGCGCGGCGGGCGCACTGGGTTGACATTTGGCACGACCCGACGGGCGCTGCCGCCGTCCGAGCGGTAGCCGACGGCAACGAGACCGTTCCTACCGTCGTGCTCGGCGGTCAGGCTGTGGTGAACCCCGAACGGGCCTGGTTCCGCGAGCAACTCCGCTCATCCTGAAAGCGCCCGCTTTAGGCAACCGTATGAGCCTCAACGCGTGAGTATCAGCTGGCCGAGTTCCTGGGTGCATCGGGTGAGCGCGACGTAGAGGCCGTTCCAGCCGCGCGGCTCAGCGGCAATGCCCTGGGGGTCGATGAGTAGGGTTGCGTCCCACTCCAATCCCTTGGACTGGGTGGCGGTCAGCACCGCCACATCGCTCAGTACAGCTAGGAGTTCGGGGATGCGGCCGGCGGGGGCGACGACGCCGACCGTGCCACCTTGCCACCGTCGCCGCAGTTGGCGCACAGCCTGGGCTGCGGCGTCGGCAAGCTCGGCAGAGGTGACCGTGAGCTCCCAGGGGGCGATGCCGGCGGAGCGTACCGCCCGTGGCGGCGCGTTGTGGCTGCCAGCTGCTTTCAAGACCGGCCCGGTGAGGTCCATGACCTCGCGGGGGGTCCGGTAGCAGATGGTCAGTTCCGCGGCGGTCCAGCGGTCTCCGAAAACAGCGTGTACCGCCTGCGCCCAGCTGGTGTGTCGGTGCGCTGCCTCCGCCTGGTCGATGTCGCCGACCGCGGTGATGGAGCGACTGGGACAGCGACGCAGGACCATGTGCCACTGCATCTCGGACAGCTCCTGTGCCTCGTCGACAACGACGTGGCCGTACACCCAGCTGCGCTGCCGGCGCGCGCGGTCGGCGACGAACTCGCCCTGCGGTTGTGGGGCTTCGACTTCGCCGAGCAGATCGGCGAGGGCGTCGAGCAGGGGGATGTCGCTCGATGCCCACGGGGCGGGTTCGGCCGAGACGGCCGTGATTTCCTCTGGAGACAGCTGCGGGGCGATCCGGGCCAGCAGGGTGCGGTCGGTCAGGAGATCACGTAGCAGGGTTTCGGCGTCAACGGTGGGCCACCATGCCTCGATGAACCGGGCGATGGTGGCGTTCTCGGCAATACGGCAACGGAGGTCTTCGATCTCTTCGTCGGAGAACAATCCGTTGATGTCGCTGCCGGTGGGCGTCCTACCGGCGTGCTGGTCATGGCCCATGCTCTTGTCGACGCGGGCGAGGATGTCCTCGAAGCCCTCCTCCATCTCGTCCATCAGCGCCTCGCGCTGCTCGACGACGACTTCGGCAAGGAGGTGGTGCAGTTGCTCGGCGAACGCCGCGCGGGCGCGATGGTACGAGCGGCCCTGCACCGCCGAGGCGAATGCCTGTGCCACTGCTGCGGCCGTGATGACGTAGAACTCGCCCTCCCAGCGCAGCTTCAGCTCACGGGGCCGGGGGAGCAGCGACGTGACGTAGTTTTCGAGCGCGGGTTGCCAGAGGGCGCGGCCCTTGATTTCGGCGAGGAGCCGGCTCTCGTCGCGGCCTACCTGGATCTCGGCCAGCAGAGTGTCGCAGGTCGCCGAGACGACGGCGGTCTCACCGAGCGCGGGCAGCACCTGGGCGATGTATTCGAGGAACCGCGGGGAGGGGCCGAGGAGCAGGACCGCTTGGTCGGCCATGTTCCGGTGGGCGAACAGCAGGTAGGCGACGCGATGCAGCGCAACCACGGTCTTGCCGGTGCCGGGACCGCCCTGAACGATCAGCGGGCCAGTCGCCTCGGCCCGGATGATGTCGTCCTGTTCGCGTTGCAGTGTGGAGATCGCCGTCGACATGTGGCCGGTGCGTCGCTGGTCGAGGGCGGCCAGTAGAGCGCCTTCACCGACGAGCTCCGCCGTCATGGTCCCGTCAAGTGGCTCGTCGTCCACGCCGACGACGGTCGACCCCGTCGTGCGGATGTGACGGCGCCGCGCCTGACCTTGCGGGTCGACGGCCGTCGCGGTGTAGAACGGCCGAGCTGCGGGAGCGCGCCAGTCCACCAGCAGTGGCTCACTGTCCTCGCCGTCGTTGCGCAGACCGATACGGCCTACGTGTCGCACGGTGCCATCAAGGCCGTCGAGGCGGCCGAAGACCAACCCTTCCCGAGCCTGCCGTAGCTCTTCGTACTGCTGGCGGAGCATGCGCAGCCGGGCCCGTTCCAGCGCGTCCAGGGCTTCTGCCGAAAGCTCGGCCTGTAGGTGCTCGGCCAGCCTGTCGCGCCGAGCCGTGGCCAGGTCGAGAAACTCCTGTTCCTCGGCGACCGCGGATCGGCGCGCGACGCTCTCTGCGGTAGACGACGGTGGTTCGCCGTGTGGTGTTACGTCGCTGACGCCAGCAGTGCCGTTGTTGTTCAGGGCAGAATTCCGACGCATACGCAAATCCTTGTATTGCTGATTCCCCCAGCCCGGATGAGCCGTGGTCGATTCGGCGGCAAGCATAGAGTTGATTCCTCCTCATCGGCCAGCAACTTCGTGGGCAGAGATGGGAATCTCAATGCCTTGCAGTTCCCGTTCAACTGTGGCCCCACTAATCTTGTTCGCTTATTGACAGCTCGGTCCCTTGTCTGATCTGAATGCCGACAGTGGCACTGCCCGCGGCAGCGTACGGTGACCTGCGGCGCCGACGGGCAGGTTGTCTACCCCCGAGGCTGGCCGGTTCCCGCCGCCGGCCGCCCGTCGAATGGCAAGGTGATGCCCATGGACAGGAAGCACGTCGCCGATTGGCTCGCCGCCTACGAGCAGGTTTGGCGGACACCGGGCACGGACGGCCTGGTCACGCTCTTCACTGAGGATGCGAGCTACCAGCAGGGGCCGTACTGGACACCGGTCGTCGGCTTGCCAGCCATCGCCCGGATGTGGGAAAAGCAGCGCAAGGGCCCGGACGAGGTGTTCCAGATGACCAGCGAGATCGTCGCGGTCGAGGGCGACACGGCGGTGTCGCGCCAGGAGGTCCGCTACGGCGACCCGGTCGACCAGGAGTACCGCGACCTGTGGATTATGCGATTCGCCGACGATGGACGTTGTCGGTCGTTCGAGGAGTGGCCGTTCTGGCCGGGACAACAACCGGCCAACCCTCCGGACGGCTCCTGACGTCAGTACCACCCATCGGTTGTGTGGATGATGGCGCTGTGACCCACGTGCACTCCATGCGCTGCGGTGCTGCGCGACAACGGCCGCATCATCAACGTCTCCACCCTCAACACGGTGGTGCCGGCGCCCAGCCACTCCGTCTACTGCGCCAGCAAAGCAGCCCTCGAACAGTTCACTGCGGTCGCCGTACGTGAATTCGGTGGCCGTGGCATCACCGTGAACACGATCTCACCGGGTGCCACCGACACCGACCTGCTGCGCGCTGTCAATTGCCCGGAGGCCCTGGCCCGAACCGCCGCCTTGACCGCGTTGCAACGGCTCGGCCAGCCCGACGACATTGCCGCCGTGGTCGCCCTGTTCGTCGGGCCGGACGCCCAGTGGATCACTGGCCAGAACATCCGCGCAACCGGGGGCCTGCTCCTCTAAGCGTGGCGTCGACATGAGCCGGCGCACGCCGGGCCCGCGGCGAGTCCGTCACCTCATCGCCGCCGTGCCGTCCTCTGGACGGGGTAAGTCCTAACTCAAGACGGGGCTGCGAGCACAGCCAAGGACGCTCGCCATCCGTTTTGTCTGCCTGCCATGTCGATGTGCTGTTGAGCGATATACCTCAGAGGTATGAATACTTGCGTTTTAACGTGCGGGATTCGTTGGTGTGATGATCGTCGGCGTGTCGGCGTGACGTGAAGCGGCCACCGTCTCAATCTCGGTTCTGCGAAGAAATCGACAAGAGGCGGTGGCCGTGTCTGTGATTGTGCCTGGTTCGGTGGTGCTCTCGTGCGCCGCCATCCCGACGGTTGAGGATCTCTGGCGGTTTCGCGCTGCCGTGTACGGGTGTTTCACTCGCCGCGCAGACGCCTTGTTCGGGCTGGTGGACGCGGTGTTGTGTGCTCCTGGGCGGGTTCATACGCTGGCTGAGTTGAGTCTGGTGCCGGTGTTCGGCAGGGGGCACGGGTCGGCCTACGCGGCGCTTGCGGACGGTGTCATCGACGCCGACGCGGTCCAGGACGCGGTGATCAGGTGCCGGCCGCGGGACTGGCCGTTGTGGTTCGCGCTGGATTTGAGTTCGTGGGCGCGTCCGTATGCGAAGACCAGTCCGCAGCGGGGGTGGGTGCATCACAGCATGCGACACACCAACGGCAGGCCGTTCGTGCCTGGATGGCAGTACCAGTGGCTGGTGCAACTCAGTGGGCAACCGGACTCCGGACCGCACCGTTGCAGGCCATGCGGGTCCCGCCGGACGCGGACGTGGCCACCCAGGCGAGCGAGCAGATCCGCTCCTGCATCGACCGGCTCGGCCCCACCGACACGCCACCGCTGTTCGTTCTCGACGCGGGCTATGACCCGGTCGCGTTGTCCTGGCTGCTGTGGCAGCAGGACAACCCCGGCCCCCGAGCCACGCTGTTGGTCCGGCTACGCGGCGACCGGGTCTTCTACCGCGACCCGGGACCCCGCCCGCCCGGTAAACGCGGACCCACCGCCCGCCACGGTGCCAAGTTCACCCTCGCCGATCCCACCACCTGGGGTCCGCCCGACGCCGAACACCACACCCACGACCCGCACCACGGCCACGTGCGGGTCACCGCCTGGCACCGACTCCACCCCGCCCTCTACAGCCAGTCCGCCGGCGGACGCTACAAACACCTGCCCCGCACCCCGATCGTCGAAGCCACCATCATCCGCGTCGACATCGAGAACCCACCTCGGCGCAACGGCGCCACCAACACCCACACCCTCTGGCTCTGGCACACCGGACAACCCACCGACCTCGATACCTGCTGGCGGGCCTACCTACGCCGCTTCGACATCGAACACACCTTCAAACACGCCAAAACCCACCTCGGCTGGCTCGCCCCCACCATCCGCCACCCCGAACAAGCCGACCGCTGGACCTGGCTGATCCTCACCGCACTCACCCAACTACGCCTAGCCAAACCCCACACCACCGGCGCACGCCTACCCTGGCAACCCCACCAACCACCCCACCGACTCACCCCCAGCCGCGTCCGCAGCGGATTTCCTCACCTCCACGCGATCATCGGCACACCCGCCCAACCCAGGAAAAACACCCACCCCGGCCCCGGCCGCCCCAAAGGCACACCACGAGGCCCCGCACCACGACACCCCGTGATCAAAAAACCCCAAAAACGTTAAAACGCAAGTGAATATGACTCTGAGGTATATCGCTCAGCACCGCGTCCGCCCTGACGGAGGTGACCGACGGTCACCGCCGGCTGCGCTCACGGTCCGGGCCAGGGTTAGGACTTACTCGTCCAGGCCGTCGGGTGTGCTGCGGCGCTGACCCACCGGCGCGGCGCCGCCACGCGTCCACGGCGAGCAGCGTGAGGGCGATCAGCGTCAGTAGTCCGCCGACGAGTGCCAGCGGGCGTGCCCTCGAGGTGGGCAGGAGGGCACCGCCGAGCAGTGATCCGCCCGCAATGCCGGCGTTGAAAGCGGTGCTGACGCCGGCCGACGCGACGTCGGTGCTGCCCGGAGCCAGGTGCATTGTCCGGCTCTGCACGGCAGAGCCGAATGGCGCGTACGCGAGGCCGATCCCGGCGAGGAGTGCGACCGCGCCGGGCTGGAGCGCGCCGAGCGCGTACAGGCCGAACAGCAGCGGCGCCAGCACCGCGTCGGCGAAGCCGCTGACGTCGAGGAGGAACGGTGTGACGTAGGTCTGCAGGGTCATGAAGCCGCCGATGGCGAAGGCGGTCGCGATCAGCAACAGGGCGAAACGCCGCGCGTCTGGTGCGGTGCCCCGGGCGGCGCCGCCGGTGGCCGGGGGATAGGAAGGAAGGAGGACGAGCACCGCGGCGGCGATCGCCAGACCGACCCCGGCCAGCACCGCGAACGCCGCGCGCCAACCGGCCTCCTGCCCGAGCCAGGTGCCGAGGGGCACGCCGAACACCGGGGCGAGCGTCGCCCCCGTCGCGAACAGCGCCACCACCCGGCCGCGCACCGCGAGCGGGAAGTGCGCGGTCACCGTCGCCGTCGCGATGGACCAGAACAGCGCCTGGGCGAGGGCGGTCACGGCTCAACTCGCCACCTGAAGGACGAGCTTGCCGGTGGTCGTCCCGGACTCGATGCGGCGGTGGGCGTCGGCGACCCGGTCGAGGGGGAGCGTCTCTACCCGTACTCGTAGGTCGCCCTTCGCCGCGGCGACGACCGCGCGGCGCAGCGCCCGACCGACCTCATGGGGGTACGCGGCGGCGAAGGCGGCGAGATTGAAGCCGGAGACGGTCTTGTTGGTGAACCACAGTTCGTTCGCGGGGATCCCGACGTCGTCACCGCCGGAGGCGTTGCCCATGACGACCAGGCGTCCCATCGGAGCCAGTCGGTCCAGGCTGGCTCTGCGGGTAGCGCCGCCGACCATGTCGACCACGATGTCGAACTCGCCGACATCGCTGAGCCGGTCGCGGGGGATCACCTCGTCGTAACCGAAGCCCATGGCGGTTTCGATCTTGGCCGTGCTGCCGACCGTACCCACCACCCGGCCGGCGCCCAGCAGTCGCGCGACCTGGCCGAGTTGGCTGCCCACGCCGCCGGCGGCGGCGTGCACCAGCACCCGTTCGCCGGGCGCGATCCGGGCGACGCGGTCGAGCACCAGGAATGCGGTGGTGCTGTTGGACGGCAACGCCGCCGCGAGGTCAAGCCCGAGATTCAGGCCGTCCAGTGGGGCGACCAGTGCGGCGGCGGTCACGGCCACCTCGGCGTAGCCGCCGCTGTTGACGATCGTGAGCGCCGCCACCGGCTGGCCCACCGCCACGCTGTCCACGCCCTCGCCGACGGCCCGAATCCGGCCGGCGACCTCGATACCGGGCACGAACGGGAGTCGCACGTCGACCACGCCCCGCCGGTAGAGGACTTCGGCGAAGTTGGCACCCGCGTACGCCACGTCGATGCTCACCTCGCCCGGTCCTGGCTCGGGAACCGTCATTTCGTCGCGACGAAGTACGTCAGCCGTACCGAAACTGGGGATCGTCACTGCCGTCATTCGCATGGTGTCGCTGTTCATGACGACCATCCTGGGTTGCCGGCGCAGGGTCAGACAGTGTCGGCTTATCCGGGGTGTGCCACCACCAGGCTGCGCTCGCGCATCAGCTGTTCCAGCCGCTCCTCGGTGCCGCTGCCTGGGCGTGGATTGTGCAGGATCAGGTTATTTCCGGGGTGTTCAGGCAGCGGCAGCAGCGTGGCGTCGAACAGGAGCGTGCCTGCCTCGGGGTGGTCGACCGCCTTGACCGCGCTGGTGTGCTCGGCAACGTCGTGGCGCGCCCACAACTCGGCGAACTCCGGGCTCACCGTGGCCAGGTCGGCGGCGACGCGGGCGAACTCCGGATCGTCCGGGTAACGCGCGGCGTCGGCGCGGAAGCCGGCGGCCACCTCGGGTGCCGTCTGCGCCCAGTGCCGGTGCATCACCCGGTAGCGGTTGTTGGTGAAGAAGGAGACCAGGCAGTTGTGGTCGGTCTCGCCGTAGCCGAACACCGCCCGCGCCGCGTCGTTCACCGCGGTGAAGTTCCAGTGTCGGTCGCGGACGTAGGCGGGGCGCGGCGACCAGGCGTGCAGCAGCCGTAGCAGCTCGGGCGATGCGGGCACCGCCGGAGTGGGCGGCGTCTCGGGCGGATTGAGCCCAGCCAGACGGTAGAGGTGCGCGCGCTCGATCGCCTCCAGCCGCAGCGTGCGCCCGATCGCGTCGAGGACGTCCTCGGAAACCTTGATGTCGCGGCCCTGCTCCAGCCAGGTGTACCAGGACACCCCGACGCCGGCCAGCACGGCGACCTCCTCCCGGCGCAGCCCTGGCGTGCGTCGCCGGCCGCCACTTGGCATGCCGACGTCGGCGGGCGAGACCCGCTCTCGGCGGCTGCGCAGGAAGTCGCGCAACTCGGCGCGGCGGTAGTCGGCGGACGCGGACGCACTGGCCATGGCCGCAATCCTACGGAGCGCTAGCTCCGTGGCCGGAGTGGTGCGCGGGCAACGAGGGCGTCGACCAACTCGCCGACGCCCTCGCCGACCTGGTACGGGTCAGGCTGCGGCGTCGTCGTGGGTGACGGTGACGACGATCTTGCCGACGTGGCCGTTGGCCTCCATGTAGCGGTGGGCCTCGGCGATTTCGGTGAGGTCGAAGGTGCGGTCGACCACCGGGGTGAAGGCGCCTGAGGCGACTCCGGCGTTGACGAACGCGACGGCGCGGCGCAGGCGCTCCGGGTTCGAGGTGATCTCAAAGAGGGTGTAGGTGCTGGTGTTCAGCGCCGGGTAGGACTGGGCGTTGGGCAGCGGGGTGGTGCGCGGGTCGAGGGCTCCGTAGACCACCAGGAAACCGTCGGCGGCGATGCCCAGGGCGAGGGTCTCGACGCCAGGGCCAGCGATCGGGTCGAAGGCCAGGCGGACGCCTTCTCCGCCGGTGATCTCCTTGACCCGGGCCGGGAGGTCCTCGTCGCCGGTGACGATGACATGGGCCGCGCCGGCGTCCAGCAGGCGCTGCTTCTTGTCGGAGCCGCGCGTGGTGGCGATCGGGATCGCACCGATGTGGTTGGCGAGCTGGATGGCGGCCAGGCCGACGCTGCTGGAGGCTGCCGTGATCAGCACGTAGTCGCCGGGACGTACCTTTCCGGACTCGACCAGGGCGCCGTAGGCGGTGATGTAGGCCATCCAGACCGCTGCCGCCTTGGCGGGCTCGATGTGGGCGGGGCGAGGCACGACAGCCGAGGCCGGAACGATGACGTTGGTGCCGTACGTGCCGTACTTGCTCTGCAGGAACGCCGGTACGACTGCGACCGTGTCACCCTCGGCGAGGCCGTCCACGCCCTGACCGACCGCCTCGATCACGCCAGCGGCTTCGTAGCCGAGCGTGGAGGGGAACACGGGCTGGTCGAAGTAGACGCCGGCGCGGTACATGATTTCGGCCCGGTTCATGCCGATGGCGTCGACGCGGATCCGGACCTCGCCCGCACCCGGTGCGGGAACCTCGACGTCGCGCAGGGTCAGAACCTCGGCGCCACCGAGCCGGTCGAACTGTACGAGCTTTGCCATAGTGCATCATTCCTAGCAATAGGGATCACGGGAACGGCGCCGAACCGACTCGGCGCCGCCAATCACGCTACCCCCAATTTCGATTACGCTCAAACTTCGACCGGCATCGGAATAGTGGCCATGGACTCAGGCCGAACCTGCGCCCGTCTCGGTGTCAGCGGCGGCCACCACCGCCGAGAGCAGGCCCGGAAAACGGCGCTCGATCTCGTCCGCGCGTAGCGCGTTCATCTTGGTCGTCCCCACGTAGTACTGGCGGATCACGCCAGCCTCGCGCAGCGTATTGAAATGGTGTGTCAGCGTCGAAACCGACACGGGCGCCTCGAACGCGCCACACCTCATGTCCTCGCCCTTGCCGGCCAACTGGGACACCACCGCCCGTCGTACCGGATCCGCCAGCGCCTCCATGACCTGCTGCAAGGAAACGTCAGACACGTCGGGGTGCTCCACGGTCCGAGCTGCACTACGAGGGCGAGGCACGGCAACTCCTTGGAACGGGCGCATCACAACCCACCCATCGTACGACGCTGATCAAAGTTGACGCGGTCGGCAGAGGTCACACCATCCGTGTCGGGATCCCCCGCCAGGCCCCGCTCGCAATCTCCTCGGCGAGCGGGGCCCGGCCGACGCCGGTGGTCGGCGTGGTACGACGACAACAAGCGGTCTGGACGACCTGCTCAGTGGCCGAGGTTGACCTGTGCCCGGTGATGATCGTCTTTCTCGATCAGGTCGACGAACCCGAGCGCGTAGTCCGCGGCGGAGATTGCGCCGCCGTCCTCGGGCTGGACCGCGACATCGTCGCCGAGTCGATAACGGCCAAGTCGTTCGGCGGGCATACGTGCGCCGAACCTGAGCGCAGGGCTCACAAAGACCCAGTCGAGTGTCGGGGGCGTGGCCGGGAGGTCTTCGATGATGAGTGCCGCCCCGGCACGGATCTCGTCGTGGAGGTTCGCGGGGATGTGGCTGAGGTCGGAGACGAAACGATCTGCCCCGGGCGCAGGGCGCAGCGACGAGTAGCCGCCGACGACGAACAGGGGTACGCCGGCGGCATCGGCCAGACGCGCGATGGAGCGGTAGACGTCGCGGAAGGCGCCGGCCAGCGGGCCGCGTGGGGCGAGTGCGGCCACGACCGCGCGAATCGGCCACCTCCTGACGCGACGGATCGCGACAACTGAAGGTGCGGTTCGCGGCGACCCGCGCGCTCGGAAGCCCACGACACCGCGGACCGCCTCTTCAAGGCTCCTGATCAGTACGGGTAGCCAGGAATGTTGAGCCGCACGCTGTACAGGCCGGAGTCGTTCCTCGGGCCCGAGGTGATGTAGAGAGTCTGCCGGTCGGGACCGCCGAACGCCACGTTGGTCGTACCGGAGGTGCCGGCCCGGATCGTGCCGAGCTGGGTGCCCGTGGGGGAGTAGACGTGGACCAGCGCGTCCGAGCCCGACGCCCAGTACACGTTGCCGGCGCAGTCGATCGTGACGCCGTCTGGCCCGCCGAGGTAGCTCACGAAGACGCTGCGGGCGCCGGTGCTGCCGTCGGGCTGGACGGCGTACTTGTAAATCTTGTTCTCGGAGTAGGCGCCCACGTACAGCGCGGTCCCGTCCGGCGAGAGCGCGATGCCGTTGGGTTGGCGCAGCCGGTCGTCCACAAGTGACACCTGACCACCGGAGACGCGGAAGACGCTGGTGCGTCCGCTCATCTGGTCCGAGCGGTTGCCGCGCTGGAAGTTGGGGTCGGTGAAGTAGGCAACGCCATCCGAGCGGACCGCGACGTCGTTGGGCGAGTTGAACGCCCGGCCCTGATAGTTCGCTGCGACGGTGCTGCGGGCCAGATCGCTCAGCCGGTACGCAGACAGGCTTCGCTGGTCGTGAGTGGCCGCGATGATCTGCTGGGCGTCGGCGCTGAGCGCCAGGCCGTTGCTGCCAGCGTTGGCGAGGAACGTGTCGAAGGTCGCCGGCGGGGTGAACCGGCGGATTGTGGACGGCTGGACGTTGTACGGCCCGGTGCCGGCGGCCATGTCGGACATCAGCAGGTAGCCGCCGTCGGCGACCCAGACCGGCCCTTCGAGGAATGAGAAACCACTCCGGATTTTTGTGGCCAGCACCGAACTGCCCGGCAGTGGTGGCCCGTACCCGGCCCCCGCCGGACAGACGCCGGGCGGTGTGCCGGGCGGACCCGCGAGCACGCCACCGGCGGCACCGGCGGGGAATGTTGCGGTGCTCAGGGCGAGGCACATGCCGGCCAGCGCGGCAATGGTTGGACGCCACCTCATCGGATGCTCCAATCGGCGTCGGCGTTTGCGAAGACCGGCGGTCCTGCCCGGATGATTTCATCATGGATCCGGATGACATGCAAAGACGTCAATCGATATTTGAGCGTCCGACGAATTGGATCCGCGAGCCACCGCGGTCTCGCTCAGTGTGTCCAGCCGGCGGCGTGCAGACTGTTGTGCGGGGGGCGACCAGGGCGACGCCGCGTGAGGTCGTCAGGGGAGCAGGCCTTGGCTGCGGTACCACGCCACGGCGTTGGCCAGGCCGTCCGGCAAGCGGTATGCCGGTGTGAAGCCGAGGTCCGCCTGTGCACGATCGGTAGCGCACGTCCACGCCAGCTGCCGGATCTCGTGAGCGCGGTCCCGGTTCATCGTCAGCACCGGGCCGCGGCGGACCGGGCTCAGGTCGCACAGCCATCCGGTCGCCTGGACGAGCGGACCTGGCACCGGGATGAAGCGCGGGCGGGGGCGGCCGATCGCGGTGGCGAGCTGGCGGCAGAAGTCGCTCCAGCCGTACACCTGACCGTCGCTGATGAGGTACACGCCCGCGTCCCCGCCGTCCGGGGGCAGTGTCTCGCCGCGGACGACGGCCGCGATCAGGGCGGCGCAGAGGTCGTCCACATGGACGAACGAGTATTCGCGTTCCGGGCGGGCTGGACGCAGGTGGGTGCCCAGGCGGGCCATCGGCAGGAACGACGGCAGGAAATCGTGGTCGCCCGGGCCGTACACGATGGTCGGGCGGAGGACCACCGTGGGAACACCAGCGGCGCGGGCGATCTCCTCGGCGGCGAGCTTGCTGCGACCGTACTCGGAGACCGGCGCGACCGGCGTGGACTCGTCACGTGGCCGGCCAGGGCGGGATGGTCCGGCGGCGGCCAGGGACGAGCACAGCACCAGCCGGGGGACCGGGTCGGTGTCGGCGATGGCCGCGACCAGCCGGCCCGTGGAGTCGGTGTTTCCGCGCCGGAAGGCGCTCGGGCGGCGGGCCTTCACCTGGCCGGCCAGGTGCACGACGGTGTCGACGCCCGCGACGGCCGCTGGCACGCCCTCGCCGGTGTCGAGGTCGGCGACGGTGAAGCGCAGCCCGGGGATGCCGGCCAGGGCCGTGCGGTTGGAGGTCCGGCGGACCATCGCGATGACGGTGCAGCGCATCTCCGACAGCCGCCGGACGAGCCGGGCCCCGATGAAGCCGGTTGCCCCGGTGACCAGGATGGTGCGCGATTCGATGCCGGGCCAGGGATTCGTGTCGGTGGTCGTCATTGCCGCTCGGCGCGTTGCAGGGCTCTGGCGAGCTGCGCCGGAAGCGCGGCCGGTGCGGGCGCGGCGGCCGCGTTGTGGAACACCTCCAACAGCAGGTGGGTGGTGAGGACGGCCATGCTGGCCCATTCGGCGACCGTGCCCTCCCACGTGCGTCCGGCGCCCCGCAGTGCCGCTTGGTGCAGCGCGGTCACCTGTGCCGGGTCGAACAGCCCGCTGGCGCGTACCGCCGCCGGCCCGAGATAGGTCGCCGCGAGGTCCTCGCCCGGGCCGGTGAGGTACCACGGCGTGATGGGCGTGAAGAACGGCTTCTTCCGGCGGCGCCGGATCGGTGCTGGGAGCACGTCGCGAAGGGCCTCCTTGAGGATGTGCTTTTCGCTGGTACCCCGCATGAGCGCGCGAGGATCCAGGCGCGCCGACAGGTCCAGCAGAGCCCGGTCCATGAACGGCACGCGCACCTCGACGCCGTTGGCCATCGACAGTCGGTCGCTGAGCATCAGAACCCAGCTGGGCAGCCGGGTCTGGTACTCGTAGTGCAATGAGCGGTGCAGTGCCGTGTGCACCGGCGGGGCCGGCAGCGGCGACGGGGCGAGGGCACCGCTGGACGGGCGCAGCAGCGCGGGCGCGACCGCGTCCATCGCGGACCACAGGTAGAACCAGGCGGGTGCCCCGCCGCCGAAGCGATCCGCGGTGTCCGCGAGTTGCCTCGGCACGCTGGCCATGTGGGCGGCCGCGCCGGCGGGGGCGCCATTGTGGGCGAGCACCC
Organism: Micromonospora sp. DT201; assembly: GCF_049841575.1. Classification (NCBI taxonomy): domain Bacteria; kingdom Bacillati; phylum Actinomycetota; class Actinomycetes; order Micromonosporales; family Micromonosporaceae; genus Micromonospora; species Micromonospora sp. DT201. The sequence continues at coordinate 46,009 of NZ_JBNCKP010000009.1, forward strand.
GAGCCAGGATCAGCCGGCGCAGCGGATCCAGGCCCGCCCGGGTCAGCCGGCCGAGCCGCTGCTCCAGCCGCTGCAGGACATACCAGGAGTAGCCGCCGAGCAGCTCGTCGGCACCGTCGCCGGTCAGCGCGACCTTGGCGCCCTGGTCGGCCGCGATCTGGGTTACCTTCATGAACGGCGTGGCGACGCCGAACCACTGCGGCGACTCCAGGTGCCACAGCGTCTTCGCCAGGTGCTCGCACGCCTCGGCGCCGCTGAACTCGATCTCGACGTTGTCGACCCGCAATGCCTTTGCGGCGAGCCGGGAGTAGCGGCCCTCGTCGAGGTCCGAGCCGGGCAGCCGGATGCTGGCGGTCTGTACCGGTGTGCCGAGGACGGCCGAGATCGTCGCGACGACGGCGGTGCTGTCCAGGCCGCCGCTCAGCGTCGCGCCGAAGCCGACCTCGTCCGGCAGCCGTTTGCGGACCGCCTCGATGAACGTCGAGCGGAACTGTTCGACGGCGACTCGCCCGCTCAGCAGGTCGTGCGGGTCGCCGCTCAACGGGGTGAAGTACCGGCGCAGGTTGACCTCGGCCCCGTCGGCCACGAGCAGGTGCCCAGGCGGCAGGTCGTGAACGCCGGCCCAGAAGGTGCCCGGCGCGGTCGGCTGGCCGTAGCCGAAGACGTCGCGGAGCCCCTGCGGGTCGACGCGCGCCACGCACAACCCGGACGCGAACAGGGCCTTCACCTCGCTGGCGAACTGGAGCCGGCCGCCGGCGACGTGGTAATACAACGGCTTGACACCGACCGGGTCCCGGGCGAGCGCGAGCCGGCGAAGCCGGCCGTCCCACAGGGCGATGGCGAAGTCACCGTCGAGGTGGTCGACGAAGCCGAGGCCGTACTCCTCGTAGAGGTGAGCGATCACCGCACCGTCGCTGCCACTGGTGAGGGTGTGGCCGCGCTCGACGAGTCGCGCCCGCAGGGCACGATGGTTGTAGATCTCGCCGTTGAAGATGACCTGGATGTCGCCGCGCTCGTCGCTCAGTGGTTGCTGCCCACCGGCCACGTCGACGATCGCGAGCCGCCGGTACGCCAGCCCGATCCCCGCAGCGATGAAGTAGCCCTCGCCGTCGGGGCCGCGATGCGCCAGCGAATGTGCCATCCGGGCAAGCCGGTGCGGCTCGACAGCGGCGTCGAAGTCGAAGATGCCGGCGATCCCACACATACGCGCTCCCTTCAGATGCGGTACAGCGCGGCGCCGATCTCCATGCCGGTGCTCGCGCCGACGACCACCACGAGGTCGCCCGGCGAAACGCCGCCGCCAGCGGTCACGGCGCGCAGGCCGACCGGCATGGCCGAGGTGAACAGGTCCGTGCCGTCCGATGTCGACGGCAGCGTGGCCAGCCGTGCGCCGAGCACCGGCCAGGTGCCTCGCAGTCGGCGTTCGACCGGCGTTGGCAGCCAGGGCGGCACGACCGTGCGGATCGCGTCGGGCCGCACCTGCATGCGGTCCAGCAGTTCGGCGACGACCGCGGGCACGTGCTCGGCGTACGCCGAGGCGGACTCGGTGCGGCCGGTGGCGCGAATGAAGTTGAGCCCGCCGTCCTGCATGGCCCACGCACCCCGGTCGGGGGCGGGTACCGCGACGGAGCGGCTGTGGAAGCCCAGGAAGCCACTGGTCCGGTGCGGGTCGAGGCGCAGCAGCACCGCCGAGCCGTATCTGGCCACCGCAGGCCCGGTGGCGCCGGGTTCGCGCTGCTCGACCTCGGAGGCGACCACGACGGCGGTGCCGGCCGCGCCGGCCCGGATGAGTTCGGCGGCGATCCGGCAGCCGTCGAGCATGCCCAACGCGCCATTGGTGACGTCGAAGGCGAGGACTTCCCCGGTGGCGGTAGCGCTGCCGTCGAAGCCCAACTCGCCCGCGGCGATCGCCGCGATCGCCGGCTCGGCGATCATGCCGGTGCGGTACACGCCGGTGTGGATGAGCAGGTCGACGTCGGATGCGCGGGCGCCCGCCCGGCGCAGGCAGTCGCCGGTGGCGGCACCGATGAGCTCAAGGGTCGTCGCGCCGGCTGCGGCGCCGGCCTCCGTCCCGGGTTCGGCGAGGCCGATCGCGACGGCGCGCACCGGGTGCGGCCATGGCGTCGGGCGGCGGCGCGGGGGTGCGGTCCGCTGTGACCGAATTCCGCTGGCCAGCCGGTCCGGTAGCCCGTCCAACCGGTACGCGGCGGTGCCGACGTTGACGCCCGACGCGGCGACCTCGAAGAGCACCCGGTCGCCGGTCCGGATCCGCCCGTCGAGGCTCGCGTCACGTAACGCGACAGTGTGCGACGTGGTGGCGGTGTTGCCGCGCCTCGGCAGGTTGTTGATGACGTCGCGTTCGTCCAGGACCACACGGCCGTAGACCTTGTTCGTGCGGCGGACGGCGGCCTGGATCGCCAGCGCCGACGTCTGGTGCGGGATGAACCTGTCGAAGTCGACCGGTGACAGGCCCATCGCCTTGAGGGCCTGCTGGGTGTGCGCCACCATCTCTCGGATGCCGGCGGCAGCCAGACCCATCATGTCGGTCTTCATGATCACGCCGCCGTGCGGCCGATCAGTTGGCCCGGCCACGCACAGGGTGTGGTAGCGCCCGACGGTGCGGATGCCGATGTGATCGAAGCCCCCCGGTCCATCGTCGGCCCTGGTCAGCAGGACCGCCGCACCGGCATCGCCGAGCGTCAGGCAGGCGATGCGGGCGTCGAGCTCGTCGGCGATCTCCAGCTGAGCGGTGCGCATCAGATGGGAGATGTACTCGCCGCTGACGATCAGCGCCGAATCGATCTCGCCGGCCCGGATGAGTGCGTCGGCGAAGTAGATGCCGGTGAACTGGCCGGCGCACGCGTTTGTCACGTCGAACGCCCACGCCCGGTCACAGCCGAGCCGGTGCCGCAGCCCGGTGGCGGCCGCCGGCTCGTAGGTCGACCGGTCCGGGCTGTCGACCCGCGAGATGCTGGCGCTGATGAGCAGGTCGACGTCGCCAAGCCCGATCGACGAGCGGGATATGCAGTCCTCGGCGGCGCGGGTGGCCAGGTCGAGGGCGTACTCGACGTCACCAGCGACGCGCCGCGAGACGATGCCGGTGGTCTGCTCCAGTGGCAGTTCCAGTCGGCTCCGGCAGCCGTCAAGCACCTCGCGGGTGGTCATGACCCGGTCGGGCAGCGCGACGCCGATGCTGTCGATGACGCTGCCGGCTCCCGCCGTGGCGGCCTGGATGCTCACCCTCGACCACCTTGTCTCAGTTGGACGGTTCGACTGCTTCAGTTGGACCTGACGGCGTCCCCGCCGTCGTCGACGGAGGCGAGCACCAGCGAGGCGTTGTGCCCGCCGAAACCGAACGAGTTCGTCAGGATGGGGCCGGGACGGCCGGTGCGGGGGGCACCGGCGACGACGTCGATGGGAATGTCGGACCCGCGGGTGCGCAGGTTGGCGGTGGGCGGGATCTCGCCGTGCCGCAGAGCGAGCAGCGATGCGACGACCTCGACCGCTCCGGCGGCCCCGACCAGGTGCCCCAGCGAGCCCTTCGCCGAGGTGGTCGGCGGTGCGGCGCCACCGAACACGGTGTGGATGGCCTGGGCCTCGGCGGCGTCGTTGAGCATCGTCGAGGTGCCGTGCGCGTTGATGTGGCCGACGTCGGTCGGGTCGACGCCGGCGTCGCGCAGCGCCAGGCGCATGCAGTCGACGGCGCCGCGCCCCTCCGGGTGCGGCATCGTGGAGTGGTACGCGTCGCTGTTGAACCCGTAGCCAACGACCTCGCCGTGGATGCGGGCGCCCCGGGCCAGCGCTCGGTCGAGGCGCTCCAGCAGCACGAAGGCCGAGCCCTCGGCGAGGACGAAGCCGTCCCGTTCGCCGTCAAACGGGCGCGAGGCGGTCTCGGGCTCGGCGTTGCGGGTGCTCAGCGCGTGCATCCGAGCGAACCCGGCAACGACGATGGGGTTGACCGCCGCCTCAGCGCCGCCCGCCAGGACGACGTCGGCACTACCGTCGCGGATGAGCCGGACGCCTTCGCCGATCGCGTTCGCACCGGCGGTGCAAGCCGTGGAGATGCAGAAGTTGGGCCCTCGCCAGTGGAGTTGCCGCGCGATGAGGGACGCCGCCGCGTTCGGCATGATCATCGGGATCGCCCACGGGCTGATTCGGTCCGGTCCGTTCTCGATGAACGCGCGGACCTGCGTGTAGAAGCTCTCCGATCCGCCCATGCCGGTGCCGACCACGACCGCACACCGGTCCGGGTCGAGGTGGCCGGAATCGGCGTCGGTGAACGCGTCCATCGCCGCGGCGAAGGCGAGCTGGCAGACGCGATCGGTCTGCCGGACCATCTTCGCGCCGAGGTAGGCGGTCGGGTCGAAGCCCTGGATCTCGCCGGCGAAGCGGGTCGCCAACCCGGAGGCATCGAAGCTGCGGATCGGGCCGATGACCGAACGCCCGGACCGCAGCACCTGCCACAGCGCGTCGGGGGTGTCGCCGGCTGGCGTCCTGGCGCTCAGCCCGGTGACGGCAACCCGGTGCCGGACGGGACTGACACCCTCCATCAGGCGGGCGTCTTTCGCTCGGCCTCCACCGCCGCGGCGTCCTCGGCGACATCGGTGCCCCCGCCATCGAGCACCATGTCGAGCGCCTGCCCGACGGTGTTGATCCCGCGCAGCCCGTCCTCCGGGAGTCGGATCCCGAACCGGTCCTCCAGCGCCATCAGCAGCTCAACCAGGTCGAGACTTTCGGCGTTGAGATCCTTGCGAAAGTCGGCGTCCTCGGTCACCGCCTCCGGCTCAACCATCAGCACCTCGACCGCGACCTCACGTAAAACCGTAAGAGCCTGCAGTCTGTCCATGTGCCCTCCAACAATCACACGAGGCAATCGGTGCCGAACGGGGCTTCACCTGCAAGAAGTTGAGGCAGGCTAGCACGCAGAGTCGTTGGCCAGAAAGGTCTTCGTGACGCCTGCGTCGCGAATCCGACTCGGCTGCGCCATCGGTGGCGTGGCGGTCCAATTTCGACTCCCTCCATAACCGAGCATGAACGGAGGCTGGCCTTTAGTAGATCATTTTGGGTAAGTGCCGATACCGCTGCAAATGAGATAAGAATTCTCACGACAACGAGAGGCGGCCGATCATGACAAGTCGACATGCACGGCGGTCTGTGCTCAGCGCAGTTGGCGAAGTCGCGTCTTCAACGAGGTAGCGGGGGCAGCGCCGGGCTGTCGAGCCAGTCGGCGAACAGGCCGTCCAGAGGCTCGCGGGTAAAGCGTTGGGCGTGCAACCGGAACTGCTCGGTCGTCACGGTCGCGTGCTGGTGCTCAGCAACCCAAGCCCGCAGGAGCGCGAAGAACGACTCGTCGCCGATCCTCTTCCGCACGGCATGCACCGTGAGTGCACCACGCTTGTAGACCAGCGGGTCGAACATCCGGTCGATGCCGGGGTCCGCGACGATGACGTCTCTCGGGCGGGTCGCGATCTGTGCGTACCATTGCGCGGCCCGAGCGTCCGCCGGCAGATCGCCGGAGACGCCGGACCACAACCACTCGGCGTACGTGGCGAAGCCCTCGTTGAGCCAGATGTGCCGCCAATCCGCCACCGTGAGGCTGTTGCCGAACCACTGGTGGGCCAGTTCGTGCACGACAAGCCGCTCGTGCGTTCGCCGCCCGTCGACGTGGTTCCTGCCGAAGATGGCCATGCCCTGCGCTTCGACCGGATCGTCAAGATCGTCGTCGGCGACCACGACGACGTACTCCCGGAACGGGTACGGCCCGAAGAACCGCTGCAGCGCCGACATGATCTGCCCGTGCCGGCCGAAGTCGTGGGCGACGTCCCTGCGCAGTGCGGGCGGGATCGCGGCGCGCTGCACCACTGCGCCGACAGTCAGGTCCACCAACTCGTAGCGTCCGATCTGGACGCTCATCAGGTACGGCGAGGTGGGCTCGAGCCGCTCGTACACCCAGGTCGTGCTGCCCGCGCCCCGCTGCCGGAGAACGGGATCACCAGTCACCAGGACGGCGTACGGGGAGGAAGTCGTGACCGCCACCCGGAAGGTGGCCTTGGCGCTGGGCTGGTCATCGCACGGGAACCACGACGGTGCTCCATTTGGCTGGCTGGCCACGAGCGCCCCGTCGGTGAGCTCCTCCCACCCGAGGTCGCCCCAACGGCCGGAGATGGGCACCGGCTTCCCCGCGTACCGGATCTCCACCCGGAAGGTGTCCCCGGCGCCGATCGGTCGCTCGGGCTTGATCTGCAGTTTGTCTGGCCGGTGGAGGTATTTCGCTGGGCGCCCGTCCACCCGGACGTCCTGAACGCGAAGCCGACCGAGGTCGAGAGTGAACCGCGACAACGGCTGTACGGCCACTGCGGTGATGTCCGCCCGACCGCCGAGACGGTTCGACACGACCCGATAGTCGAGGTCGAGGTCGTAGTGCAGCACCCGATAGCCGCCGTTGCCGTGCTCGGGAAGGTACGAGTCACCCGAGTGGTCGGCACCGGGCGACGCTGACGGTTTCGGAGTCATGCCGGGACGGCCACGCCTGCGGCGGCGCGAGAACGTTCCGGCGTGTGCCGATCGGTGTGGGCGATCATGCTGGCCGCGAGACCGACGCCGGCCAGGTGGCGATCGGGTTGCCCAGCCACCGGCTGTCGCCCGGGACGGCGTCGCCACGGGTCACCAGCGAACCGGGCCCGACGGTGGTCCGCGCTCCGATGCTCGCGCCCGGCAGAACGATGCCATGCGGGCCAAGCGTGGCTCCCGCGCCCAGTGTCACCTCGTCCATGCTCATTACCCGATCATGGAACAGGTGGGTCTGCACCACACATCCGCGGTTCACCGTGGCACCGTCGCCGAGCCGCACCAGGTCGTACTCGGGTAGCCAGTAGGTGTCCAGCCAGACGCCCCGGCCAATCTTCGCACCGAGCGTACGCAGCCACGCCGTGAGCAGCGGGGTGCCGGTCGCGAAGCGGATCAGCCACGGCGCGGCGAGGACCTCGACGAACGTGTCGGCGAGCTCGTTGCGCCACACGAAGGAGGTCCACAGGGCGCGTTCGGTGACCCGGAACCGCCCGACCAGCAGCCACTTCGCAGCCGTGGCGATGGCGGCCGCGACGATCGCCGCAGTCAGCAGCACCGGCCCGGAGGCGAGCACCACTGCCCCCATCCCGGCGGTCCGCCACACCAACGCGAGCACAGCCAGGACGCCGACCGCCAACGCCGCGGCGAACATCACCGGGACGATCCGGCACAGCTCTATCGCTGCCCGGGCCAACTTCAGCCCGACCGGCGGGTCGAAGGTGCGGCTGGTGTCCGCCGTTTCCACGGTGCGGCGCAAGGGCATCGGCGGCGCGCCGAGCCACGACGAGTCCTTCTTCGCCTTGCGCGGCGCCGACGACAGCACACCCACGAGCCCACGTTTGGGCACCGACCTGCCGGGTGCCGCCATGCCGGAATTGCCGAGGAATGCCTGCTTGCCAATGCGGGCCGGAGCCACACGCAACCACCCGTGGCTCAGCTCGTAGGTGGCGACCATGGTGTCGTCGGCCAGGAAAGCCCCGTCGGCCACCGTGGTCATGGCGGGCAGGGCGAGAACCGTGGAGGCTTCCACCCCGCGCCCCACCTTGGCGCCCAGCAGTCGCAGCCACACCGGTGTGAAGAGGCTGGCGTAGAGCGGGAACAGCCCGACCCGCGCCATCCCCATCAGCCGTTCGGTCGTCCAGACCTGCCACGCCACCCGCCCCTGCACCGGGTGGTACCCGGCGCGCATGCCGATGCTGAGCGCCCGGACTGCCCCGAGCACCAGCAGCGCATAGCCCATGACGTAGGCGACGGCCGCCGCCGCGACGGCGGCCAGTACAGCGCCGACCGTCGGTCGGACGACGAGCGCCCAGCCGAGCAGAGCGAGGGCCGGGAGAGCGGCGGCGACCGGCACCAGCCCCAGCAACTGTGAGGTCACCCCGTACGCGATCGGCCAGAGGCGCGCCCCCACCCGCGATCGCGGGGGACGCTGCCCGGGCCACCCGGCCGAATCCTTGGCAGCGGGTGCGGCCGGGGAACCGGCCCAGAGCTGGTTCGCCGGTACGGCGCCGGCCACGGTCGAGCCGGCGGCGATACGTGCGCCCTTGCCGATCCGAGCGCCCGGCATCAGCGTGCTGCGGGACCCGACCCGGGCGCCGGCGCCGACGCGTACCTTGCCGATGCGGACGACATCGCCGTCGACCCAGTGCCCGGACAGATCGACCTCCGGCTCGATCGCCGCGCCGCGGCCGAGCTTCAGCAGACCGGTGACCGGTGGCGCGGAGTGCAGGTCGACGTCGGCGCCGATCTGCGCGCCGAGCGCCCTGGCGTAGGTGAGCATCCAGGATGCTCCGGCGACGCTTGTGGCGCCGGTCAGGTCGGCGAGCCGCTCGGCGGCCCACAGCCGCAGGTGCACGCTGCCTCCGCGCGGGTAGCTGCCCGGGCGTACCCCGCGAAGCAGCAGTCGCGCTCCTCCGGCGGCCAGGGCGATCCGGCCGAGCGGGCTGAACAGCAACGCCCAGCCCAGCGCCACCCACCACCAGGACACGGCCGGCGCCCAGGGTGCCGGGGCGAACAGATGCAGGACGTTGCCGAGGGCGGCCAGGACAGTCAGCCAGCGGAGCCCGACCAGCGCGAGCATCGGCACCATCAGTACGGCCTGGATCAGCCCGGCGCGACGTGGCGTCGGCCGGACCTCCCGGCGCGTCGCCGCCGTGGCGTCGAGCGCGTCGATCACGGCTGCGAGCCGCGACAGCCTCGGGTGCAGGTAGATGTCAGCCACCGAGACCTGCGGGTGCTGGCGTCGGATCCACGCCACCAGTTGCGCCGCGTTCAGGCTGCCGCCGCCGTTGTTGAAGAAGTCCGCGTCCGCCTCGGTGGGGCGTACGCCCAGAACCTCCGCCCAGCCGCCAGCGAGCCAGTCCTCGGTCGCGGTCAGCTCACCCGCCGCATCGTCGGCGGTGGCTAGCGGCCATGGCAGCGCCGCCCGGTCCACCTTGCCGGACGTCCGGGTGGGCAGCGCATCCACCACGGCCAGCATCGGGACGAGCGCGGCCGGCAGTTGCTCACGGATCCGCAGCGCCGCCGTGGCGGCGTCGAACGCGACGCCGTCGTGCGGGACCACGTACCCCACCAGCAGTTGGTTGCCCGCAGCGGTCCGCTGCACCGCGGCGGCAGCGCCGGCGACCCCGGGCAGTGCCTGCAGTGCGGCGTCGATCTCACCCAGCTCGATCCGGCGTCCGCCGAGCTTGACCTGCTCGTCGCCGCGACCGATGAACAACAGTCCCTCGGGCTCGGCCCGGACGATGTCCCCGCTGCGGTAGGCCCGCTGCCAGCCGAGCGCCGGCAGCGTGGCGAACTTCTCTGCGTCCTTGACCGGGTCCAGGTAGCGAGCGAGTCCCACCCCACCGATCACCAGCTCGCCGGTCTCGCCCATCGCGACCGGGACGCCGGAGCCGTCGACCACCGCGAGCTCCCAGCCGGCCAGCGGCAACCCGATGCGTACCGGCCCAACGCCCGTCATCTGCGCCGCGCAGGCGACCACGGTCGCCTCGGTCGGCCCGTAGGTGTTCCAGACCTCGCGGCCCTCGACGGCCAGGCGCTGCGCAAGCTCCGGCGGGCAGGCCTCCCCGCCGAAAATCAGCAGCCGGACCTCCTCCAGCGCCTCGACCGGCCACAACGCGGCTAGCGTCGGCACGGTCGACACCACGGAGATGCGCTGCTCGGCCAGCCACGGACCGAGGTCGACGCCGCTGCGGACGAGCGACCGCGCGGCCGGCACCAGACAGGCGCCGTGCCGCCACGCCAGCCACATCTCTTCGCAGGACGCGTCGAACGCCACCGACAGCCCGGCCAGGACCCGGTCCTGCGGGCCGATCGCCTCGTTGGCCTCGCTGGCGAGAAACAGTTGCGCCTCGGCGTCCACGAAAGCCGCCGCCGCGCCGTGGCTGACCGCGACGCCCTTCGGGGTGCCCGTCGAGCCGGAGGTGAAGATGATCCAGGCGTCGTCGTCCGGGCCGGGCCGGCCGGTCTCGGACGCGGGGGTACGGCGCAGCGACACCGTCAGCCCGTCACCGAGCACCGCGGCGACGCCAGCCTCGGCGAAGACGAGTTCGGCGCGTTCCTCGGGATCGTCGGCGTCGACCGGCACGTAGGCGGCGCCCGCCGCCAGTACACCGAGGATCGCCAGGTACAGCTCGGCCGTACCCGAGGAGATCCGTACGCCCACCCGGTCGCCGCGGCCGATCCCGTGCTGGGCGAGCGACATCCGTACGGCCTCGACCTCGTCGGCCAACTCGCGGTACGTCAGCGTCGTGGCACCGTTGTCGAGAGCACCGGCGGCAGGGTGTGCGCGCACGGTGTCGTCGAGAATGTCGATCAGCGTGCGGCGGGCCGGGGTCGAGGAGGAGCGGAAAACCGCGGCGACCGTCGGCGTGGTGACCAGCGGCGGAAGCGCACCCGGCCGCAGATCAGTCGTCCTGGTCGCCGGGGCGTGCACCATCTTCACCTCACGGGTCAGCGTCAACCAGGCGTGCGGCATGCGGACCCGCCCTGGGCAGCCCTCAACGCTACGTCGCACCATCGGGAAATCGACGGCATCACAGCGGATTCGTGTCCACCACCACACTCAAACCGCTTGGGAATACCGGCTCACACCCGGGCTTCTGCGGGCTTCGGAGCGGCGTCGAGCGGCAGGTCGCGCATCCGGCGGATCGGGGTCGACAGATAGATGATGGGCGACAGCGCGGTGAGCGCGCCGAAGATCAGCAGGGTGGTGCGAGCACCGATCGCCCCGGCCAGGACGCCGCCAAGCAGGCCGCCGAGCGGGATGGCGCCCCAGGAGACGAACTTGACCGTGGCGATCACCCGCGACAGGAGGTCTGGCGGGCTGACGAGCATCCGGTACGTGCGGGTGGTCACGCTGAGCACCACCGTGGAGCCGGCGAAGATGAGGTTGCCGGCGGCGAAGGCGAAAAAGGCGGCGGTGCCGGTGCCCAGCGGGATGATGAGCGCGCCGGCCACGCCGACGAAGGCCGCGATGATCAGACCACGTGCGGTGCCCACCCGATCGGTGAAGCGGGTTGTCAGCGCGGCGCCAATGATCGTGCCGAGGCCGTCGGCGGCGAACAGCAGCCCGCCCAGGAGCGGCGATGCGTGCAGCTCGCGGAACAGATAGAACGGGAAGAGCGCCAGCATCGCGCCGCAGACGAAGTTCGTCGCGGTGGCGTCCCACATGGAGGGCCCGATGACTGGGTGCCGGACAACGAAGTGCCAGCCCTCGCGGATCATCGTGACCATCGGTGGCCGCTCGTCCGGTCGCTGCACCCGCCGGGCGGGCAGGGTGCGCAGCAGCACGGCGGAGGCCAGATAGCTGACGGCTTCCACGAGCAGCGTCGGCACCGCACCCAACAGTTGCACCGCGAGGCCGCCCAGGGACGGCCCGCCCAGTTGGGTGGCGGCATAGGTGCCGGAGTTGAGACTGTTGCGGGCCTGCAACTGCGCGGCCGGCACGATCTCCGGGAGGAAGGTCTGGTTCGCCACGTCGAACAGCACGTTGGCGAAGCTCACCACCAGGGCGACCGCGGCCAGTTGGGCCACCGTCAGGGTGTCGTACCACCACGCCAGGGGGACGGACGCGATGGCGAGGGCCCGGATCAGATCCAGGGCGACCTGCATGCCGCGCAGCGGCACGCGCTGCACGATCACCCCCGCCGGCAGGCTGATCAGAAGGTACGCGAGATAGCCGGCCGCCGTGATCAGGCCCATCTCGAAGGCCGATGCCTCCAGCACGTTCAGCGCGGTTAGCGGCAGGGCCAGTCCGCCGATCGCCGAGCCGAGGTGACTGGTCGTGCCGGCAGCCCACCAGCGCCAGAAGGCAGTAAGTCTCATAATGGAACTGACTGTAGTGATGGGTGCGAGAAAAGTCGACCTCGCCGAGCGCCTCGCCGCTCCCATCGAGCACGGCGTGCCACACCGCCGGTCTCCCTGACGAACTGCTCGATGTCCGGAGAGCGGGCCAGATCGACGAAGCGCCCCGTCCGCAATGGACGGGGCGCTGGGTCATGTCAGTCGAATTGTGCTTCGGGAACCGCTCGGTTCTCGTCAGCCGTCGATGCCGGGGCGGTGGCTACCTCGATCCGGGGTGACCGGTCCGGCGGAAGGTGGGCGAGATCAGCGATCACGACCACGTCCACCTCGCCGTCGATCATTGTCTGCTCGATTGTCTCCCACGGTGCCCGGACGATTCCTCCCAATCGATAGGCGTGTCGGCGAAGGTGGGTAAGACACACCGCGACGGCGGGCTCCGACGGCTCAATGTCGGCGGGAATCCAGATGACGGCTATCTCCATGAGTTCTCCTGATCAACGTCGTGGACGCGGGTGGGTGATCAGGAGTTGCCGTGGCGGCGGAGGGCCCCGCTCTACCGGCCGGCTGGCAATGCGCATGTCGACGACGGTGACTGTGAGCCCTCGGCGCAGCGGCGAGATGAGCGGCGGACCTTCCGCTGCGGACGTCGGCGGATCGACACCGCCGGTGCCGGCGCCGGAAGGTGCGGACGCGAGTGCCAGCACGAGCACCGGTAGCCCCGACACGGGACGGGCGGGCTGGCTGGGCGTCGGCGCTGTGACAGGGGTTGTCTCCGCCTGCGCCCGATCCGATGCCCGGCCGTCGGTAGCGCCGTGGAAGTCGTCACGAGACGCCGTCACCGGCACGGGGCTCGACGGTGATGGCCGCGACGGCACGATCGTAAGGCGTGCGGCCGGGGAAGCCGAGGCGGGTGCGGAGGGCGACGAGGACGGCGGCCGCGTACGCGGGGGCCGAGTTGGCGCGGCAGTGGAAGGTTTGGCCGACGGCAAAGGCAGGAGGATGGCCGACGGCAGCGGCAGGGGGATGGCCGACGGCAGGGGCAGGGGGATGGCCGACGACAGGGGCAGAGGGATGGCCGACGGCACCTCGACCACGTCGGGCAGCAGAGCCTCAATGGTCTTCGGCGACCTGCCAGTTTCCAGCGGCTGGTGACTGGTTGGCGACGGCGACGGCGGGTCGGCGCGGGCGGGGTCAACGCCGAGGGCTGCGCCGAGCGCCACCGCCCCGAGTGCCACCGCGGGCAGCATGTGCCTCAGCCGCATCGCACCGGGATTGCCGACAGTCGGGTCGCCAGCCTGGCCCGGTCCGATTCACCAGTCCGCTGTCGTTGGCGGGGTGGATGCTCCTTGCCCCCTGCTGTCCCTTTCATGTGCCGGTTCTTGCCCCTGGGAGACTCGGGCTACACCTTCCGTCGATATCTCAGTGGGCGACGCGACAGCCGAGGTCCCACTCGTAGAGCCCCACCCACTCGTCGTGAAGGATGCTCGACGGTGTTCGGCACCGGGTGGACCGTAGGTCGTTCAGCTCACCTGCCGCTGCCCTCGGTGAAAGCCAGCCGCTCACGCTCAGCTCTCGCTGGTGATCGGCTGCCGGAGGATGGTGCGCCGCCTGTCGGGTGCGACCTTCCGAAAGTCGCTGAGATAGATCTCGTGGTGGGTGCCGGCCATGCGAAGGCAGTGTCCAGGGATGAACTCTTGATGCAGCCGTGCGAGCACGTCGGCCTCCTCGTCGAAGGAACCGACGTGCAGCGTCTGCACACACCGCCCCTCGGTCAGCGTCTGGAGGCGGACGTCGTCCAGGCGCGCTGGTCGGTGCTTCGCCCCGGTCTGCTCGACGGCGGCGGCGAACATGGTCTGGTCGATCCAGACCGGAACCATGAGCATCAGCGTCCAGTCCCACTGGGACTTGTCCCGGGCCGTGGTGAAGGAGGCCATGTCCTCGGCCCACCACAGGCCCTCCAACGGCGGGACGACGTAGTCCCGCATAAGGGTGCGCTTGCTGGCAAACTTCAGCTTGTACGCCACCGGGTAGAGCGCCTCGATCGCCTCGGTGAAGGCGGGCGAGGTATTCGGATCGCCGTGGCCGTCGACCATGAGGTATTGCAGATCGGGTACGTCGACCATCCGGAACTGGCCTCGATGCGCTTGGTAGGCGTCGAGAGTCCTCCTGAAGTCGATCTTCTCGTCGCTGGTCACGAGGTCTCCGGCCGCCGGGCGCCGGGGGGACGCCGGGGTGGGTCCTCCCGGGTTGGCACCGCCTGCTGGCCCCGCTCGGTCGATCGTGCCCCGGGCCGGGTCGGCATCGGTGGCGCCTCGCCGGTCTCCGTGGCCAGGTGCTCGGTCTCCTGTACCAGATAGTGCGGTCGGCGCTTGGTCTCGTAGTAGATCCGGCCGATGTACTCCCCGATCACTCCCAGGATCGTCATCTGGATGCCGCCGAGCCCGATGACGCTGACGATGATGGTGGTGTAGCCGGGAACGTCGATGCCTTTTTCGATGGCGTCCGCGACAACCCAGGCCATGTAGACCAGGGCGATGAGGGTGAGGAACAGGCCGCCGTAGATCGCCAAACGCAGTGGCCGGTTGTTGAACGACAGCAGGCCGTCGAACGCGTAGTTGAAGAGCTTGCTGAAACTCCACCGGCTCTGCCCCGTCTGCCGGGTCTCGTTGTGGTGGGCCACCACCACCGTCCGGAAGCCGATCCAGGAGAACAATCCCTTGGAGAACCGGTTGTATTCCGGCATCGCCAGGATCGCGTCCACCGCGAGTCGGGACAGCAGCCGGAAGTCACCTGCCCCGTCCAGCAGGCGCACGTCGATCCACCAGTTGATCATTCGGTAGAAGGACCGCGAAGCGATCATCCGTACGAACCGGTCACCACGGCGGTCCCGGCGGGCGATCACCTGGTCGAAGCCCTGCCGGTACAGCGTCACCATCTCGGGCAGCATCCGCGGTGGGTGCTGCAGGTCGGCGTCCATGATGACGACAGCGTCGCCGGTGGCCCGCTGCAGACCCGCGAGCATCGCCGCCTCCTTGCCGAAGTTGCGGCTCAGCGACGTGTAGCAGACAGTGGGGTCGGCGGCGGCGAGCCGGCGCAGCGCTGCGAGGGTGCCGTCCTCACTGCCGTCGTCGACGTACACCACCTCGACGTCCACGTCGGGCAGCTCTGCGAGCGCGGCGCTCACGGTCTCGTGCAACCGCTCTACCGACGCTTCCTCGTTGTAGCAGGGCACCACGACGGACAATCGCACTGTCGTCACCCCGCCCGGCCCGGACCCGGGCATCCGCCGCTGACGCCGGCACGCCCGGCGCACCCCTGGTCAGAGGTGGTAGACCAGCACGCCATCGAGATCCTCCCGGGTGATGCCCAGTCCGTCGATGGGCCGGGCCGCGATGCCCTCCCACGGCGTCCCCGCGGCGCGGTCCGGCACGGCAACCACCGACCGCACGCCGATCCCACGCAGGTAGGCCACGCTGCCCGGGTCCGGGAACGACGCGATGGCGGTCCGGGTCTGCGCCTGGCTGACCGGCTCGAAACCGGCCAGCCCGTTGGTCACCCGTGGGAACCCGTCGGTCGTCCACAGCATGTACGTCAGGTCGCCCACCCCGCCGGCGGGCAGCACCAGCATCGGTTCCTGCGCCGCCCGCATCGCAGCCGGTGGCGGTGGCACGGTCGGGTGGGGTGTCCGATTGACGCCCTCCAGAGTGACCATGGTCAGCGGCACCAGCAGGACCAGCGGCATGATGATCCGCGTCCAGCGGCGGGTCGGGCTCTGGCCCGACGATTCGGCAAGCGCCGTCACCGCTCCGGCGGCCAGCAACGCCAGCAGCAGGCTGGTCCAGTGCATCATCCGGCCCGGCGTGCGCAACGCGTCCCAGCCCGGCAGGTGCATCGACAGTGTCAGATAGCCGGGATCCCCGTCACCACCGAGGGTGGCACCCAGGCCCAGCAGCACCGTGCCGAGCACGCCGAGCCCCAGCGCGACCCGGTGCCGGAGCGCGAACACCGTGAAGAACAGCCCCGCCGCGGCCAGGCCGATCAGCGTCATCCCTGGCAACAGCGCCATCTCCGGCGGCCAGGACAGCTGCTCGCGTGCGGCGGCGTGCGGCTCGCCCCACAACCACGAGTCCGCCGGCGCGGTGACGAACCCGATCAGCGGAGGGGAGAACATCTTCGTCCAGTCCAGCGTCCGCTCGGCCTGCGGGTTGAGGTCGACAACGCGCAGGTAGATCAGGCCGAGTAGCAGCGTCACCGCGCCGAACACGGCCCCACCGGCCAGATCCGCGAGCAGTAGCCGCCGCCCGAAGGGTGGGCGTTCCCGCCGCCGCCACCAGGACCAGCCGTAGCAACCGGCTGCCACCAGCACCGCCGCCAGCAGGAAATACACCAGCGGCAATCCGATGCCGAAGCCGAGGGTGATCTGCCAGGCGGCGACAAGCCACCCGGCCAACGCCCAGCCGGGCCGCCCTCGCTCCGGCCGGTATCCGTGGCGCAGCGACCAGCCATGCCCACGGGCCAGCATCGCCAGGGACAGCGCGATTCCTGCGCTGGACAGGATGTTCAGGTGACCGGAGTGCGCCAACCGCCAGGGCGCGTACGCCCACGCGATTCCTGCGAGCGCCCCGCCCCACCGGTTCGCGCCGAGTTGCCGGGCCAGCGCGTACGCCCCGAAGGCCGCCAGCGCGTGCAGCAGCACGTACAGCACGTTGTATCGGACCACGGCGGCCTCGAAGCCGGAACCGATCATCCCGATCGGGGCGTAGCCGAGAAGTGTGTCGCTGTAGGCGTACGTGTATTTCTCGGGGTAGAACGTGTTCGAGTGCCAGAGGTCGAGCGGATTGCTGAGGAGAGCGTGCCCCGACCAGGCGACCTGCCACGCCTGCAACGTCGGGTCGCCGAGGTCGCCGGGGATCGTGCTCGCCGGGTGCCGCAGCGTCGGCCAGGTCAGCAGCACCGCCAGCAGGAGGCTGGCAAGTGCTGCCAAGGTCCATTCGTGAAGCGCCCAGCGCCACCAACCCCGCCCGGCCGGTGTCCGGTCGTCGGAGGTCTGTTCGGGACTCGCGCTTTCAGCGGTTCGCCCAGCGGCGGTCGAGCGGGTATTCACGGAATAGATCTTCCCGAATTCTTTAGGCCTTGTCCAACAGCTGTCCGAAGTGTGTTGACGTTACCCGCCAGAGCCGAGACGTCCGCCCGCGGGGGAGTCGCCGTGGCCTCCGCCGGCCCTGATCCTGATCGCCGACCCCGGCATTGTGGCCCTGACCGTTGCCGCAGCGAAGCGGCCCAATCTCCTCTTGCTCGACGAGCCGGTGGCGGCACTCGACCCGCTCGCCCGGCGCACCTTCCTGCAGGGGCTGATGGAGCTGGCCGCCGAGCAGGGCATGAGCATCGTGATGTCCTCGCACCTGGTCGCCGACCTGGAACGGGTCTGCGACTACCTGATCGTGCTGGTCGCCTCTCGGGTACGGGTGGCCGGCGACGTCGACGACCTGCTCGCCGCCCACCACCGCTTGGTCGGGCATCGGCGCGACACCACCGACCTGGGCGCGGGGCGAGCCCTGGTGGACCAGAGCCACACCGACGTGCAGTCGACCCTGGTGGTGCGCAGCACCGCGCCGATCGACGACCCCTCCTGGCAAGTCGGCCGGCTGGACCTGGAGGACATCGTGCTGGCGTACATGAGCGGAATTGCCGGAAATGGCTCCCCGGCACCGCGAGACGTGCCCGAAGTGGCTGGAGAAGCAGAATCTCAGTCAGGAGGTGACCTACGTGCCCGGTTCGAAATTCTGGCTCCTGCAATGGCGCGAGTTCGGCGTGCTGTTCGCGTTGACCGCCGTATGGTCCCTGTTCTCCCTCTGGTGGATCAGGCGTCGGCTGGTCTGAGGTGGCCACCGATCCAGGTCACGGTGGTCAGCCGGGCACCGAGCAGCCGTTGTGCCCGGCCTGACGCGCGCTCGCGTTGACCAGCACCGCCTGCTCCGCAGTGGCCAGGACGGGCAGATCCGACAGCGAGTCGCTGTAGGCCATCCGCCAGGGCGGCGTCACCCCCTGGGCGGCGAGCCGCACCATCTTGGTCGCACCGTAGTTGTGCACGATCAGCCTCGTACCCTGGATGTGCGAGGCCACGAGTTCGACCTCACCGAGGCCGACCGCGTCGAGCACCGCCCGCGCCAGGGTGTGCTCGCACGCGGTGGCCACGACGACCCGGTCGCCCTCGTCGAGGTGGGCACGGATCACCCGCAGGCCAGGCGCGATGATCCGCTCGGGCTCTGCACCGAGGTCCGCGCCGAAACGCCCGAGCTCCGCCTGCAACTGTTCCGCGCTTCGGCCCAACAGGCCGATCCGGCTCATCCACCGCGCCGCCCGCGGACGGAAGGCGGGAATGACGACCAAAGGGGCGAGGAAAACCGCCAGGACGACGGCGAGTGGCAGCCGAGTGCCCGCGAAAACACTGCGTCGCATGAAGAGCCCGAAGGCATCCCCGCGCAGCAGTACGCCGTCGAAATCGAAGATGACGGTGTCGGCGGACCGCGCGCTCATGGGTCTAACGGTTCCGGTGCCACAGGCGGTCCGACATGATGCGACTGTACGGGGGCCCTGGGCACAATGGGACGGTGTCAGACCTTCGTGAACCTCTCGGCTACCGGCTCATTACCGGACCCGATGACGCCGACTTCTGCGCCCGCATCAGTGGCCTCCTCGACCAGGGCTATCGGCTGTACGGATCCCCAGCGCTGACCTTCAACGGTGAGCGGGTCATCGCCGCTCAGGCGTTGGTGCTGCCAAACTCGCCCGGTGAGCAATGAGCATCGAGCCGTTGCCTGCCGTACGACCGGCTACGGTCCGCAGACCAAGGCCGCAATCGTGGTGGACTGGCTCAAGGAGGAGTACGGCGTCGGCCGTGGACACGCCATGGCCTTCTACGGCGTACTGAAGAACGGGTCGACCATTTCCGAGAAGCATGTGGGATCGTCGGGCAGTCATCGCGACGAGTCGCAGACGTTGTGCCTGGACGGTGTCGCGAGTCGCTCCTCCTGAAAACCAGGGCCCGGCTGCGGGTTGAGGCCGTCCGACGGCAAACTGCCTGCGCCACGACACCCGTGCGTAGGTCGGGGCGGAGGCCAGCCATACGCTGGCACCCAGAAGAAGGACGTGGAGCTCCGCACTCATCGGGCGGCGCGACCCGCTCCGTTCCGACTCTCAGGGCTGGGCCGAGCATGCGCGACATTCCGGGCAGGACTCCGAAGTACATGGTCATCCGCGACGACCTGATCAGACGGATCAGGAGTGGCGAGTTCGCTCCCGGTGACGCGCTGCCCGGCCAGCGGCACCTGAGCGAGGAGTACGGCGTCAGCCTCATGACGCTGCGGCAGGCCCTGGACGAGCTCTGTGGTCGGGGAGTGGTCGAGCAGCTTCCCGGCAGGGGCACCTACGTCCGGGCGGTGCCGGTCCCATACTCGATGGGTAACCTGCGCAGCCTGGCCGACGACCTGCGCGCGCATGGCATCGAGGTGCTGACCCGGGTGCTCAGCCACGAGATCATTCCCGTGCCCGAGGATCTCGTCATGCGGTTGGGGATCCCCTCGGACGCCGAAGTGCTCAAGCTGGAGCGGATCCGGGTCGTCCGGGGCACACCGTTGATCCACCAGCTGTCGTACCTTCCGCAGCCCTTCGCTGGCCTGCTCAGGGACGTCGACTTCGAGAAGCAGGAGCTGTACGCCCTGCTTGCCGAGCGGGCGGACGCGGTGGCCGTACAGGCTGAGGAGAGGATCTCGCCGGTGCTCATGCCCGAGCACATCGGCGACCTGCTCGGACTGCCCGCAGGCGTTCCGGCGATGCGTAGCGAGCGGATCACCCGCGACGCGAACCGGCGCACGCTTGTCGTCGACGTCGCCATCCTGGCCGGAAACAGCGTCGTGATCATGAATACCCGCGAGGTCAGCGGCCATCAGGTCAGCTATGCGATGGGCGACGGCACCGGGCTGTCGCCCGGCTGACGTCAGCGCGTCGTGTCGGCCCGCCGCTGGATGGAGACTGTTCTAGAACTTTTTTCTCGGAGGTCTAGAACTCCGTCTGCCTGCCCTGCTATAAAAGCCTTGCCGTTATAGAACTGTGGGAGGAATGCCCGTGGATCAGCTGCAGCGCACCGGCTACCAAGCCGGCCCGGTCGACTCTCGCCGGCCCTCGGGGCTCGGCAGGTTCGGCGAATACGGCGGACGCTTCGTTCCGGAATCGCTGGTTCCGGCCTGTGAGGAGGTCGAGCGCGCCTTCGTCGAGGCGTGGGACGACCCGCTGTTCCGGGCCGAACTGAACCACCTGCTCTCCGTGTATGTCGGCCGGCCTACACCGTTGACTCCCACGGCGCGACTGTCCGCGGAACTGGGCATCAACCTGCTGCTCAAGCGGGAGGACCTCGCCCACACCGGCTCCCACAAGATCAACAATGTGCTGGGGCAGGCCCTGCTGGCGCGGCGGATGGGCAAACGGCGGCTGCTCGCCGAGACCGGTGCGGGCCAGCACGGCGTTGCGACCGCAACCGCCGGGGCCCTGCTCGGCATGGCGACCACCGTCCTGATGGGCGAGAAGGACATCGAGCGGCAGCAGCTCAATGTCTTCCGGATGAAGATGCTCGGTGCCGAGGTGATACCGGTGACCTCTGGCAGCCGCACCCTCAAGGACGCCTGCAATGAGGCCCAGCGCCACTGGGTCACCTCCGTCGACGACACCTACTACTGCCTCGGCTCGGTGATGGGCCCGCACCCGTACCCCTGGATGGTCCGCCAGTTCCAGCGGGTGATCGGTGACGAGGCCCGCGTGCAGTGCGCGGCCGACCTCGTCACCGGCACGCCCGACTACGTCGTAGCCTGCGTCGGCGGCGGATCCAACGCGGCCGGCACGTTCGCCGGCTTCGTCGACACGCCGGCCCGGTTGGTCGGCGTCGAGGCGGCCGGTGGCGCCGCGATCAGCGCCGGCACAACCGGCGTGCTGCACGGCTTCCGTTCCAAGGTCCTCCAGGACGAGCACGGGCAGATCAGCGAGGCCCACTCGATCGCCGCCGGCCTGGACTACCCGGGCGTCGGCCCGGAGCACGCGTACCTGGCCGAGTCGGGCCGGGCCACCTACGTGACAGTGGACGATGCCGAGGTGCTGGCCGCGACCCACCGACTGGCCAGCACCGAGGGCATCCTCTGCGCGCTGGAATCCGCCCACGCGGTCGCCTGGGTGATCTGCGCTGCCGGCGACGGCACGATCCCCCCGGGCTCGACGGTGATGCTGACGCTTTCCGGCCGGGGCGACAAGGACATGGCGACCCTGATGGAGATGTCGTGAACACAGTGGAAACCCGGGCCCGTGCGGCCAAGGCCGCCGGCCGCAAGGTGCTCGTGCCGTACGTGACAGGCGGTGTCACCGAGAACTGGACCGACCTGTTGCGAGCCGCCGTGGACGCGGGTGCCGACGCCATCGAGGTCGGTCTCCCGTTCTCCGACCCCACCATGGACGGGCCGGTCGTGCAGCAGTCGTCACACCAGGCGTTGAGCCGGGGTGCCACCACCCGGCAGATCCTCGACGAGGTCTCCCGGCTCGGACTGCCCGTGCCACTGATCGCGTTCACCTATGCCAATCTGGTCCTGCACGGTGGCGCCGATCGGTTCTGCGCCGCGCTCGCCGACGCCGGGATGGACGGCCTGATCGTGCCGGACATGCCGGTCGACGAGGTGGAGCCGGTCGGCACCGCGGCGGCGGACACCATGCTCGACCTCGTGCTGCTCGCATCCCCGGCAACTACGCCGCACCGCCGCGTCGAGATCGCCGAGCGCAGCCGAGGCTTCATCTACGCCGTCAGCGTCATGGCGACCACCGGCGAGCAGTCGCAGTTGGGGAAGGCCGGTCAGCAATTGGTGACGTCGCTGCGGCAGGCCACGGACCTGCCCGTGGTTCTCGGTTTCGGGATCTCCGGTCCTCAGCAGGCCGCCGAGGCCTGTGGGTATGCCGACGGCGTCGCGGTGGGCTCGGCGCTCATGCGTCGCGTGCTGGACGGGGCCGGGGCGGCGGAACTCGGCGGCTTCCTGGCACAGCTGCGAAAGGTGCTGGACGCGACCGCCCGGTGACGGCCCGCGGCGTCCGCTCTGCCGCCATCAACGTTGGGGTGCGAACGGCACCCGCAGGGCGAGCCCCTGGCGCGTCACGGCCAGGGCCTCGCCGAGAAAGCTGATGCCGATCGAGAGCTGGATCGGGCGTGCGCCCGGCTGCATGCCGAGCTTGTCGACGAGCAGACCGTAGCCGAACATCACGACCAGCGTGCCGACGACGGCCGCGAAGGTCCGCCCGCGGTAGCGCTGCCACAGGAAGCCGCGCTTCTCGTAGACCACGACGAGCGAGCCGCGCAGATAGCCGAGGGCGAGGCCCAGCACGGCACCGCCCACCAGCCAGCCGTAGTCGCGGGCGTGCAGACCGCCGCTCTTGCTCAGGCTGTAGAGGCCGATGGCGGTGAGGACGACCGGTGGTGCCCACAGGTCGCGCCTGTTCAGTGGCTCGCCGATCAGCCGCTTCACCACGACGACGATCAGCACGAGGGCGATGAGTGCCGCCAGGAACCACTTGTTCACGGCCGTACCTCCCGTATTTAGCATTGCTGTGTCAAATTATCATGGCATCTCTGTGCTATAAAAGCTGTGTGCCAAAGATCGTCGATCCCCAGGAGCGGCGTCGTGCGGTGGCCGACGCCGTGCACGCCGTCGTCGCGCGCCACGGCCTGGAAGCAGCCACGCTGCGCAATGTGGCCGACGAAGCGGGGCTGGCCGTCGGGTCGGTTCGGCACTACTTCACCGACCACGACGAGCTGATGATCTTCGTCGTGCAGGAGCTCGGGCGCCGAGTCGGCGAGAGGGTCTGGGCGCACGCCGAGCGCCTGCTCAGCGAGTCCGGTGGCAGCCGTGAGGATCGGCGCCACCGCACCGAGGAGTTGCTGGCCGAATTCCTGCCGCTCGACGACGTACGCCGCGACGAGGTGCTCCTCCGGCACACGTTCACCATGGCCGCCCGAGTTCGTCCGCCACTGCTCCCGCACGCCGAGGCGATCCAGCAGACCCTGTACGACCTGGTCCATCGCACGCTGCAGGGCGCTCAGGCGGCCGGCGGCCTGCCAGCGGAGGTCAACGTCGAGGTGGAGAGCGTCCGCCTCCGCGCCCTGCTCGACGGGCTGGGGCTGCAGGCGGTGATGTTCCCGCGGCGTTTCCCGCCGGACCTGCTGCGCGAGGTCCTGCACCGCCACCTGGACTCGCTGGTCGCCGCGCTGGATCGCGATCCGGGGTAGACATCCGGCTTCGGCGTGGTACCGGCCCGCGATGATGGGAAGCCGAGATGGTGCGAGCCGGCGAAGGTGGATCTTGTCGTGATGGCAGCCGCGGATGACATGAGCGACGCCGACAACTGGACGGGCGGGTTCTACGAGGTGATCCTCGTCCTTGGCGCAGCCGACGATGCCAGACTCGACCGAGCCGTGCGTTCTCTGTGGCGAGCCGCCGGTGTCCGCGAGTGCCGCGTAGGGCCCGGACTTGTCGACGTCGAGCCCGGTGCGGCCGCGTTCGAGGTGGATGGGCATCTGCTCGGGACGCTGACCCTGCCGTCCGGCGAGCGCGTGGTCTGTGGCGGCTACTCAATGCGGTACGAGGACGTCGTCACCCTGGAGCTCTACCTACCGCTCGGTGCGCTGGCCCGGCTCGACGAGAGGATCGGCGGGTATCCCTTCGACAAACGCAGCGGTGTCGAGTCACTCGTCTGGCGAGCGCCGCTCGATCGGTGGCTCGCCGAGGTTGCCGTCGCCGTGCACGCTGACGTGCCCTTCCAGCGTGCCGTCATCGGCTTCGAGGTCGATGAGGACACCGACATCGCCGCCGAGGTGAGGTGGGCCGCTGTCCTGCTGCCCGGTCCGGAAGGCATGGACTACCGGCCGGCAACCCGATGACCATCTGACCAGCCCGCCCAGCCGTGATCCAGTGAGGCTGCACGGCCACGCTCTGGCGGCGCAGCTGTTCGCAGGGTGGCCATGAGCCGCCGTTTCCTCCTGCGAGGACCCCGGCCGTGAGGAAGACTGGAACTGTCAGCGGCGGTCCGCGTTCGATCTCCGTGGTAGCACGATCGGATCGCGCGCCTCTCGGTTCAGGGCTGACGGCAGAGGCAGCGAGCTGATCGGCGGGCTTACAGGGAGTGTCGAGGGTGAGCAATACGGATCTTGGCGCACGCAGCGACCGGGGCAGTGAATACGCCGACCTTTCCCGCTTGGTCCGAGCCGCGGGCCTCCTCGACCGACGACCCCGCCACTACGCGGCGCGGGTGACGGTGGTGCTGGGATGCCTCGGGATCATGGGTGTGGTGTTCGTTCGGCTCGGACCGTCGTGGTGGCAGACGGCTACCGCCGCCGCGGTCGCGGTGCTGTTCGCGCAACTGGCGTTTCTCGGCCACGACGCCGGACATCGGCAGATCTTCCGGTCCCGCCGGGCGAACGACGCGCTTGGCCTGGTCTGTGGAAACCTGCTGACTGGGATCAGTTACGGCTGGTGGGTCGACAAGCACAACCGCCACCACGCACATCCGAACACCGAAGGCCGAGACCCCGATATCAAGGTGGTCCCGCTCTCCTTCACCCCCGGTCAAGCCGCGACGCAGCGTGGCCTGCGAGCGTTGTTCGTCCGCCACCAGGCGGCGCTGTTCTTTCCCCTGCTGATGGTCGAGGGTCTGCATCTGCACGCCGCGAGCGTCCGGGCGATCGTCACCCGCAGCGGGCTCAGGCACCGATCAGCCGAGGCGGGCCTGCTCGTCCTGCACCTCGCCGGCTACCTCACGGCCGTCTTCCTGTTCCTGAGCGTTCCGCAGGCGATCGTGTTCATCCTGGTCAATCAGGCTCTCTTCGGCCTCTACCTGGGCAGCTCCTTCGCCCCGAACCACAAGGGGATGCCCATCCTGACCGAGGCCGACGACCTGGACTACCTCCGCCGACAGGTCCTCACCTCCCGCAACGTACGCGGCGGCCGGCTTGTCGACGCCCTGCTCGGTGGGCTCAACTACCAGATTGAACACCACCTCTTCCCCAGCATGCCGCGGCCGAACCTGCGCGACGCCCAACCGCTGATCCGCCAGTTCTGCGCCGAACACGGCATCGCCTACCACGAAACCACCCTGATCCAGTCCTGGGCGCAGGGTCTGGCACACCTGCGGGCGGTCGGGACCGGAGCGCCCCGACCAGGTGACGACTGACTGCGACGCGATCATCGGGTCCGGTCCGCAAGGGGCGGCTCGGCGGCTTCCTGCACGTACCCGAGGGTGGCGTGCACGGCTTCCGTACGACAGCGACGCCGAGGCCGTGATGCTGATCCTGGTCGCACCGGGCATCCCGCGCGAGGCCTACTTCCGCGAGCGCTCCCTCCCTCGGGTCTCCTGACGGCCTGGTAGGTGGAGCAGGCCATCGTCTGCCGCGCGCCGACCTCGCCTGCCCGACGCCGTACATCTGATGTTTGTGAATCTGGGCCGGTGCCGGCCGGCTGTTCTCCTGCGCGCCGCCCTGCTGGTCCGCGCCGGTCCACTGCCGACTTCCTGTCGATGATCTCCGCCGATCGGGCCAGATGGTGCGGATTCCGCCCATCGATCGATCATTGCCTATTCTGAGGCCCCGGAGTAACCTTCCCGAAACACATCGGATGTCTGACTGATTCAGGGCCGCGCGACGGCCCGCGCAGCGAGGGTCCCGGATGGCCCACCACGCGGATCCCATGTCGAGTTCCGTAGTTGTCACGCTTCGGGGTGGCCGGATCGGTCACCGTTTGGAGGATCGATGTCAGACCTGACCCGACGGCAAGCCCTCAAGATCGGCGCAGCCGGCGCGGGCGGTGCTCTCCTGCCGCTGCCTTGGACGGCCGTGGCCCGAGCAGACTCGGTGGCGCCGCCGCAGGTACTGGCCGCCGGGGACCTTGCGCTCTGGTACGACGAGGCTGCCGGCACCGACTGGCTACGGGCGCTGCCGATCGGCAACGGGCGACTCGGTGCCATGGTCTTCGGCAACGTCGACACCGAGCGCCTGCAGCTCAATGAGGACACCGTGTGGGCGGGCGGTCCCCACGATCCCAGCAACACCAGAGGCGCGGGAGCTCTGGCGGAGATCCGGCGGCTCGTCAACGCGAACCAGTGGACTCAGGCCCAGGATCTGATCAACCAGACCATGATGGGCAACCCCGGCGGCCAGTTGGCCTACCAGACTGTCGGCAACCTCCGGCTCGCCTTCGGTTCTGCCAGCGGAGCGTCTCAGTACAACCGGACGCTCGACCTCACCACCGCCACCGCCACCACGACGTACGTGCTGAACGGCGTTCGACACCAGCGGGAGGTGTTCGCCAGCGCACCGGACCAGGTCATCGCGATCCGGCTGACCGCCGACCGGACCGGCTCGATCAGCTTCACCGCCACCTTCGACAGCCCGCAGCGCACCACGGTGTCCAGCCCGGACGGCACCACGATCGGCCTCGACGGCGTCTCCGGAAACATGGAGGGCGTCACCGGCGCGGTCCGCTTCCTCGCCCTGGCCAACGCGACCGTCAGCGGCGGCAGCGTGTCCAGCTCCGGCGGCACCCTGCGGGTCACCAACGCCACCAGCGTGACCCTGCTGATCTCCATCGGCTCCAGCTACGTCAACTACCGCAACGTTGGCGGCGACTACCAGGGCATCGCCCGACAGCGCCTCTCCGCCGCGCGGGCCAGGAGCTATGACCAGCTGCGCAGCCGGCACGTGGCCGACTACCAGGCGTTGTTCGGTCGGGTCAGCCTCGACCTGGGCCGCACCTCCGCCGCCGACCAGACGACCGACGTCCGGATCGCCCAGCACAACAGCGTCGACGACCCACAGTTCTCGGCTCTGCTGTTCCAGTTCGGGCGATACCTGCTGATCTCGTCCTCGCGGCCCGGCACGCAGCCGGCCAACCTCCAAGGCATCTGGAACGACTCGCTGACCCCATCCTGGGACTCGAAGTACACGATCAACGCCAACCTGCCGATGAACTACTGGCCGGCCAACACCACAAACCTGGCCGAGTGCCACAACCCGGTCTTCGACCTGGTCCGGGACCTTGCCGTCACCGGAACGCGGACCGCCCAGGTGCAGTACGGTGCCGCCAGTGGCTGGGTCACCCACCACAACACCGACGCGTGGCGGGCCACCGCGGTGGTGGACGGCGCGTTCTGGGGCATGTGGCAGACCGGCGGCGCCTGGCTGTCCACGTTGATCTGGGACCACTACCTGTTCAACGGTGACATCGAGTTCCTGCAGACGAACTACCCGGCCATGAAGGGTGCCGCGCAGTTCTTCCTCAACACCCTGGTGACCGAACCGACCCTCGGTTACCTGGTGACAAACCCGTCGAACTCGCCGGAGCTCAGCCACCACGCGAACGCCAGCGTGTGCGCCGGCCCCACGATGGACAACCAGATCCTGCGGGACCTCTTCGACGCCTGCGCCCGGGCGAGCGAGATCCTCGACGTGGACAGCACCTTCCGGGCTCAGGTTCGCGCCACCCGGGATCGCCTCCCACCCATGAAGATCGGCTCGCGCGGCAACATCATGGAGTGGCTCTACGACTGGGTGGAGACCGAGCCCAACCACCGGCACATCTCGCACCTGTACGGCCTGGCCCCCAGCAACCAGATCACCAAGCGCGGCACCCCGCAGCTGTTCGAGGCGGCCCGCCGGACCCTGGCGCTGCGCGGCGACGACGGCACGGGCTGGTCGCTGGCCTGGAAAATCAACTTCTGGGCTCGGATGGAGGAGGGTAAGCGGGCCCACGACCTGATCCGCTACCTCGCCACCACCGCACGGCTCGCGCCCAACATGTTCGACCTGCACCCGCCGTTCCAGATCGACGGCAACTTCGGCGCCACCGCCGGCATCGCCGAGATGCTGTTGCAGAGCCACGCTGGCGAGCTGCACATCCTGCCCGCGCTGCCGCCGGCCTGGCCGAGCGGTCGGGTGACCGGCCTGCGCGGTCGGGGTGGGCACACGGTCGGCATCACGTGGGCGAGCGGTCAGGCCATCGAGGTGCTCATCCGACCGGACCGCGCCGGCACCGTCCGCCTGCGCGCCCGGATCCTCACCGGCACTGTCACCGTGGTCGACACCACCGACGGTACGGCTGCCCGGACCACCCGGATCGAGTCCGACCTGATCGAGGTCACCGTGCAGGCCGGACGCACCTACCGGGTCACCAGCACGGGCGTCGCCCTACCGACGCTGGAGCAGAGCTTCAGCAACGTCGGCATCACCAGCGACAGCAACACCAACGTCGGAAACTTCGACGGCGGCGGAGCGTCGCTCTCCGCGCAGGCCCTGGCGGCGGCCGGCGCGAGCCCAGGCGGCACGGTGAGCCGCAACGGAGTCAACTTCCGGTGGCCCAGCGTCAGCTCGGGCGCCGCCGACAACGCCATCGCCTCGGGCCAGACGATAAGCGTGACCGGCACGGGCCGGACCCTCGGCTTCCTCCTGACCGGTACCTACGGCGCCCCGTCGGGCACCGGCACGGTGGTCTACGCCGACGGCACCCGCCAGACGTTCACGCTGAGCACGCCCGACTGGTACGGCGGGCCGAGCTCCGCGGGGACCGCGGCCATCGTGTCCGCGTACCAGAACCGGCCCAACAACCAGCGGCAGAACACCGCGGCCTGCGTCTACTACGTGGGTGTCGCGTTGCAGAGCAAGGCGGTGGCCTCGGTCGTGTTGCCCAACATCAGCGCCCGGCCGGCGACGAACGTGTCGACGATGCACATCTTCGCCATCGCCATCGGGGGCTGACGGCGACAGATCCCGCTCGGGGGAGCGCGACCGGGCCCGTCCCACCTGGGGACGGGCCCGGTCGCGGTGCAGGCTCAGGCTGATGGCGGGTCGGCAATGATGCGCGCGAGAGTGCGTCGGCCCATCCGACTCATGGCGGCGTTGGTCTGGTGGTAGTACCACACCACCCCCATTGCCTGCTGGAAGGCCCACGCTTTGCCACGCTCCCATTCGAGAACGTCGCAGCCGAGTTGCTGCCGAAATGTCTGACGTGGCTCGCGTTCCAGCAGGTGCCAGGCGCTGACGAGGTCAAGGGCAGGGTCGGCAGGCCCCAGCCCGCCCACGTCGAGAACCCCGGCCAGCCGCCCGCCGGAGACGAGGACGTTTCCCGGAATGAGATCACCATGGTTCATCCTGTCCGGGGCCTCGCCCCGCGGCAGTTCCCTCATGACCTCCCAGATCCGGCGGAGCAGCGGGACGTCCAGCAGCGTCTCGCTGCGCCCGAAGCAGGTTTCCATCCACCCGTCGTGCGCTGGTAGCTCGCCACCGCGACCCTCGCCTGTGAACGTGCGTCCCCGTGTGTCGATGGCTCGCACGCCACTGACGAACTCGGCCAGATCGTGCGCGAACGCGACGGAGTTGCCTGGGTCCTCATCGGTGGCTACGACGCCGGGTACCCACGTCTGTACCGACCACGGAAGCGGGTAGCCGGCGCCGGGTTCACCGATGGCGACCGGCTCGGGGGTGGGAAATCGCGTACGACCCATCAGTTCTCGGGCCGCTTCCGCTTCGCGTTCCAGCCAGCCCTGCGCCGCGTCGACCTCACGAGGCTGAAGGGGGAACCGGGCCGTGAACCCTCTCCCGATACGGAAGATGGCATTGACCGTCCCCTGCGAAGCGACGCGACTGAGAGGCAGGCTCTGCCACTCGGGGAACTGCCCGTCCACCAGCTCACGCACCGCGTTGAGTGAGACTGTGAGCTGGCCGTCATGCATCGGCACATCCGGCGATGGGGATGGGCGGTGGGTAGAGGCTGGCACGACAATCATCCTTAGTCAGGTGTTCTGGGCGGCGACTGTGGTTCGAGGGTGACTGGTGGCAGGGCTTGACGCCAGGTGGCGGGCAAGAGCGATCGCGGCGAGGAGCGCCAAGACCGCGCATACGCCCAACCACCCGAAGTGGGCGTAGGCGCGGGCTCCGAGCCAGGAGCCGAGGCCGCCGCCGAGGTAGGCGCAGGTCATGTAGGCGGTGTTGAGTCTGCTCCGGGCTTCGGGCCGCAGGGCGTAGATGCGTACCTGGTTGGCGACCATGCCGGACTGCATCCCGACGTCGAGCAGTAATGTGCCGAGCGCCAGTGCCGCGAGGCCTCCCGCCCCGCCGAGACTCGCGAACGCGAGAACGACGGCCGAGGCGATGACCCCGAGCAGGCAGGCCAGATTCACCGCGTCGCTGCCCCTACGGTCCACCTGCCGTCCAGCGACCGGGGTGCACAGCATTGTCGCCGCGTTGACCAGTGCGAGCGTTCCGACCGCCGGTGCGCCCAAGTCGTATGTGGGGCCGGTAAGCAGCAGCGCGACGGCGGTCCAGACCGCGGAGAAACCGGCGAAGACCGTCGCCTGGTAGAAGCAGGAGCGGCGCAGGTCGGCCTCGGTGCGCAGCAGTCGCAGCGACTCGGCCAGCAGCGCCGGGTATCGGTGTCCGGACGGCGGTCGTGTCGTCGGCAGTACGCGGGCCATGACCACGGCGATGAACAGCACGGACGCCGCCGCCGTCAGGTAGGGGGCCCGCCATCCGAACCAGTCGCCGATGGTGCCCGCGACGGTGCGGGACAGCAGCATGCCAGCGATGGAGCCGCTCAGCAGGGTGCCGCTGACCACGCCGCGCTGGTCGTCGGCAACGAGGCCGGCTGCCATGGGGCCGATGATCGGCGCGACAACGGTCGTGACCCCGACGAGGGCGCTCGCGCCGACGAACGGCGGCAGCGCGGGTGCGGCGCCCGCGGCGAGCAGCCCCAGCCCGGTGAGGCCGAGCAGGGTGACGATCAGCGGGCGATGCGGGAGCCGGTCGCCGAGGGGCACCAACAGGAAGATCCCGGCGGCATAGCCGAACTGCACCGCGGTCACCACCAGGGCGGCCGAGTCAGCGCTGACGTGCAGGCTGGCGGCGACCAGCGGGCTGATCGTCTGGGGGAAGTAGATGTTTCCGACGGCGACCCCGCAGGTGAGGGCGAGGAGCACCAGCAGCCTGCGACTCATCTGCGAACCGGCTGTGCGAGAGCGTCGATCACGTCAGTCCACCGGCCCGCCGGCGACGTAGATGACCTGGCCGGAGACGAACCCGGCTTCGGGGCTGACCAGGTACGACGCGGTGTGCGCGATGTCCTCGGGCTGGCCGACCCGGCGCACCGGGATGGTCTGCGCCACGATCCGCTGGTGCTCCTCGAAGCTGCGGCCCCGCCGCTGGGCCCCGACCCTGGTCATGTCACTGACCACGAAGCCCGGCCCGATGGCGTTCGCCGTCACGCCGTGCTGCCCGAGCCGCAGCGCGAGCGATTTGGTGAAGCCGATCAGACCGGCCTTCGCGGCGGCGTAGTCAACGCGGCCGGAATCGCCGAGCGCGGAAATGCTCGACATGTTGACGATCCGTCCCCAGCCGGCCGCCATCATGTAGGGGGTCACGGCCCGGGTGAGGAAGAACGCGCCGCGCAGGCTGACCCCGGTGACCGCGTCCCACTGCTCGGTGCTCGTCTCCTCGACGCCGGCGTTGGGGCCGCCGATGCCGGCGTTGTTGATCAGCACCGTCGGTGATCCCAACTCGGTCGCGATCCGAGCGACAGCGGCGGTCACGGCCGACTCGTCGTTGACGTCGGCGGCGAACGCCGCCGCTGTTCCGCCGTCGCGGGTGATGGCATCCACGGTGCCGGCGCAGTCTTCCTCGACCAGGTCGACCACGGCAACCGCGAGGCCATCGCGCGCCAAACGCCCGGCCACCCCGGCGCCGATGCCGCGTGCCGCGCCCGTGACGATCGCCGTGCGCCGAATGGCCTGGTTTGTCATGTTGATCGGTGTCATGCCGGATAGTCCACGGCACGTTGGCGGCGATCCCCAAGCGATGTAGCGTGCAGCTTAATGATCAGCTTCATGCTCAGCGTCGAGGACCTCGCGGACACCCGCTTCGCGATCTCACCGATCTACCAGACCGTGCTCAGCCTGCGGGTGTTGCGCGAGCCCGGCTTGTACGCGCTGCACCTGCCGTGGCGCAGGTCGGTTCTCGGCAGACTCGATGCGCCCGGTGCCGACCTGCTGATGTCCCTGGTCGGGCCAGACCGCGCCGTTGCGGATTTCCTGACGCCCCGCCCGACGGAATTCGCCGTGACCTTCGAAGAAGAGTTGGCCGCAGTACGCCGGACGCCTCCGGATGTCGTTCGCCGCGACGTGTTGGCCGTGTACGGACATGGCCGGCTTCCGGACATCTTGCAGGAGATCACTGCGGACGACGACGCTCCTGTCCTCGCACTCCGCGATGCCATCTGCGACCACCTGCAGCGTTACTGGGAGATCGCGATCAAGCCGACTTGGCCGCAGATGCGACTCGTCCTGGAGGCGGACACGACCTACCGCGCCCGACAACTGGCCGTAGGAGGCGCGCGCCTGCTCTTCGCCGACATGCACCCGAATCTGCGCTGGCAGGACGGCGTCCTGCACATCGACAAGATGATCGGCAGGCACCATGTCGCGGCAGCCGGCCGAGGACTTCTGCTGGTGCCGTCCGTGTTCTCGTATAAGCCCGCCCCGCCAGTCAGCCCGCAGGAACCGCCAGTGCTGGCATACCCCTGCCGTGGAGTAGCAACGCTCTGGGCGCCGACACCGACCGTCGACGCGGCCGCCGTCACGTCGCTCCTCGGCGTGCCCAGAGCGCGACTGCTCCACCTCCTTGCCGAACCGCTACCGACCGTGGAAATGGCCCGCCGGCTCACAGTCACACCCAGCGCCGTGTCACAACACCTACAGGTCCTCCACGCGACAGGTCTGATCACTCGCGCCCGCGACGGACGGCACGTGCTGTACCGGCGCAGCCCTCTTGGTGACCAGGTGGTCGGCCAGTCGGCGGAGCAGTAATCCCACTGGACCAAGACGCTGCCCTTCGGCCGCCAGCAGGAAATGCATTGCTCTGGCATTTTCCATTGGTGATCATGTGCCAAATGAAATTCTTTCCCGCTACTGCGGACTCCACCGCCCTGGACCGTGCCGCCGCGTACCCGGCCGACGGTCCCATCACCGCCCTGACCGCTGAGAAGATCCGCGAGGAACTCGGTGCCAACCAGTTCCGCCCGGAATGGGTCTGGCTTGCCGAGGACGAGAACGGGTACGTCCTTGCCCGTGCGCTGTGGTGGGGCCGTGCCGACAGCGAGCGCCCCGTAGCGCTCGATTGCCTCCAGGTCCGTTCCACCGTTGCCGATCCGGTCGCCGTCGCCACCAGGCTCCTTGACGCCGCGCATGCCGCCTTCGGCGCGCGGCCGCTGTACAACATCTCCCTCCCACGAGACTGGAGCAGCCGACCGGAACTGAGCGAGGCGGTGGCCTGGCGTCGCGAGGCGGGCCTGCGCACAGGGCTGAGCCGGGAGATTCAGCGCCTGCGCTACGAGTGGACTCCGGCGGCGGGACTGCCCGAGGCCGGCGGTCGGCTGACGTTCCGCGAGGGCAGCGACGAGGAGTTCCTGGAGGCCTTCGTCCGGGTGTCGGGCGACAGTCTCGACGAGGCCACCCGTGACGAGCTGCGCACCAAGAGCGCCAGGCAGGTGGCCGAAGAGGACATGAGGTTCTACCTCGACTGCCCGGGTGAGCGCTCCTGGTGGAGGCTTGCGGAGCTGCCCGACGGCACTCTCGCCGGCCTGGCCGTCCCGTCAGCGACCCCGTACAACCGCAACGTCGGATATCTCGGTGTCGTACCCGAGCAGCGGGGCAAGGGACTGATCGACGAGATCCTCGCCGAGATCACCCGCTTCCACGCGAACGAACGCGCCGAGCGCATCACCGCGACCACAGACACTACGAACATCCCGATGGCCGCCGCCTTCGACCGCGCCAACTACGAGGTGACGGAGATCCGTATGGTTCTGGAGGCCTCGGGGGCCGTATGACGCTCACATCTTCGCCATCGCGATCGGGGCCTGACGGCAACGGATCGCGCCTCGGGGGAGCGTGTCCGGCGGAGGTGGTCCGCGCTCTGGCCGGACGAGCAGCCGGAGAACCCGCCCAAGGCCCTGCAGATCCTTGTCTCCCGGGCACGTAGAGCCGCTTCGCCCACACGTACCCGACCAGCGCGATCACGGCGCACCAGCCGAGCGCGATCACCACGCTGTTGCCCATCGGAGTACCGAGGAGCAGGCCGCGCAGTGTCTCCATGATCGGGGTGAACGGCTGGTACTCGGCGAACCACCGCAGCCCGACCGGCAACGAGGCGGTGGTCACGAACCCGCTACCGAACATGGACAGCCAGCCACACCAGGGCGAACGTCGTCGCGGTGAGGACCCCGGCCGCAGCCAGCCACTCGATCGCGGTCGCGTTGGTCCGGAAGCCGACGAGCACGGCCACTCCGAGAACGACGCCGAGCTGGAACAGGGTTGACGTAGATGCCATGACCGCCCGACCCGCCGCCAAGGCCGACGCCGAGCGTGCCGCCGAGCAGGTAGACGAACAGCAGCAAGATGATGATCGGCCTGAACCGTACGCCCCGCATTTCAGGACCCTGGCTGGGGCGGTGCGCGCAGCCGGCGGCCGGCGGTGACTGTCGGTCACCTCGGTGGGCAAGGATGCGGTAATGAGCGGTATACCTCAGAGTCATATTCATACCTCTGAGGTATACCGCTCAACAGCACATCGACATGGCGGGCAGCCAAGGCGGATGGCGAGCGCCTTTCGCTACGCCCCCAGCCCGTCTTGAGGGATCTAGCGGATGCGCTCCCCTCGGCTCTCGATCCGGTAGTAGTCGAAGGCGACGTCGAGGTCGGTGGAGGTGCCGGCCCGGTTGAAGGCCATCAGCCCGGCCTTCGTCGGCTCGACGTTCAGCGTCGTGGAGCCGATGTAGCGGTAGACGCTTCCGTCGCGGGAGTAGTAGGCGCGGTAGCTGTCACCGATCTTGGTGAGCCGGAGCCAGATGGCGCCGTCGGCCCCGACGATCCGTTGGGCGTCGGCGCCGGTGATCTCCAGCGTCGATGTCGCACCGTTCTGCTCCCGGAGGAGGACGAGCCGGACCTTGTTGGCGGCGGTCGCGTTGCCCATCTCCCAGGCGAGCTTCACGTAGTTGTTGTCGTCGGCGTACCCGATGACACCGCCCTGCTCGTTGTTGTTGGCGAGTGGTCGGGAGAAGACGATCCTGGATTCGGCCGTCCAGTCGCCGTCGACGTTCTGAAGGGCCAGGTTCTTCGCGGTGTTGGTGTTGCCCTGCAGGTCACCCTGCTGGGCGGTGATGACCAACGATCCGTCGGCCAGCCGCCGGGCGCTCTCGTCCGGCCGGACCCACTGCCATTGGGAGCCGAGTTGGGTGGACTCGAACTCGTCGCTGCCGGTGATGGTGGTGTTCAGGTCCACCGTGTAGACCGACGATGCCTCGCCGTTCGTGACGGTGACCCGCGCCTGCCCGGTGGCGCTGGTCGCCTGCTCGATGGTGACCGAGGCCGCGGGGTCGGCGGCGCTGGCGGTGACCGTCGGCACGGTCGTGGTGCCGGCCGGCGCGAGGGCGTTGTAGCGCAGCACCGTCGGCGAGAAGGACGCCAGGGGCTTGCCGTCGACGCTCAAGCTCGTCAGCGTCGTGTCGGGCACCAGGTTGAAGACGTAGTTCTTCACGAGAGGGCCGAAGAAGCTCTCCGCCGTTACCTTGACGACCGCCTGTCCGGGCACGCTGACGGCCTGGGAGATGATCTCGTAGCGAGCCTTCCGGTCGGCCGTCCGCACCTTCGTGATGGTGGGCGACGCCCCGGCCGGGACCGGGATGGTGTACGAGTTGTCGGACAGGTTGAAGCCGCCGAACTCCTTGCCGTTCACGACGATCTTCGCCGAGAGCGGCGCGTCGTCGACCGGGATGTCCCGCCCGCTGAACTCCTTCCAGTAGTTCACCGAGGTGTCCCGCCAGTCGGCGGCATCCGTCTCGTGAACGGCCAGCTTGGCGCGGACCTCCGCGAACCGTCGTGCGTCGATGTCGGGCTGGAGCGCGTCCCAGGTCTCCCGCATCCAGGTCACGTACTGGACGCCCATCTGGTAGCGGTAGACCAACTCGTCCCAGAAGGTCCGGCCGTTGTCCATCCGATGGCCCCATGGCACATGGTGGAACCACATCAGCAGGTTTTCCGGGACCGATCCGATGTCCCCGTAGCGTTGCTGAAGCCGGGGGAAGTACTGGGCGGCCAGGTTGCTGCCGGTGGGGGAGCGGTCGAAGCCGAGGCCGACGCTGTCGGCCTGGTTGTAGTAGATCGGGCTCCAGTCGTCGCGGCCCGCCCAGTCGGCGGGGTCGGGACGGTAGTGGGCGCCCTCGGCGAACTGGTGGCCGATGCCCAGCGGCGTCTGATAGCTGACCAGCGCCTCCCACGAGCCCATCATCATCTTCCGGATGGTGTCGACGACACGCTTGTCGTTGCCCCAGGTCATCCGGACCCAGTCGGTCGCGATGTCCGCCGAGCTGAGCGACCAGTTCCAGGCCTGGCGGCCGAAGGCGAAGAGGTTCGCCTGGGAGAAGTGGTGCCCGGTCAGGTTGTCGGCGTTGCCGAGGTTGGCGACACCGACGATGGCGGTGTCCGGATGGTGCTGGGCGCTCCCGTCGACAACGTCGCCGACCAGGCGCTTCTTCAGCAGCTTGCCCGCTGCGTCGGTGGCGTACGTGTCGGTCTTGAGGATCTCCTCGTACATCGGGCCGAGGTAGCTCAGCATCCAGTTCTGGCCCGTGTATTCCTGGGTGATCTGGAGTTCCAGGGCCTGGTTGGTGTTCTCCATCCGGCCGAACATCGGGTGGATGGGCTCCCGGGCCTGGAAGTCCAGCGGCCCGTTCTTGGTCTGTAGGAACACGTTGTCAGCGAAGCGTCCCTTGGTGCCGTCGGGCTGGGCCTCGTCGTCGATCGGCCCGAACTCCAGGTAGGCCCGCTTGAGTCGGTCGTTGTCCACCTCGGCGTTGTAGACGAACGTCCGCCAGTGCACGGTCATCCCGAGCGGCGCGACGGCGGCGCCGATGGCGTTGGCGCCGTCGCCGTGGTCGTACCCGAAGTCCTGCGGCCCGGGCTGGCCCTCCGAGTTGGCCTTCACGGTGAAGCCCATGAAGTCCGGGATGGCGGTCTTGACCATCTGGGCTCTGCGGTTCCACCAGCCCCGGAAGTCGGCACCGTAGGGGTCGAGTTGGCTGTTGGTCAGCGTGTCCGGCGCGAATCGGCTGTCCGTGGGCGCGGTGTAACGGATCGACAGGCCCAGCTTGATGCCGTACGGGCGCAGGGCGTCGGCGAGGGCGGCCTCCTGCGCGATGCGGGTGCTCGTCAGGTACGCGTTGTCGGCGTTGACGTTGTTGATGGTGATGCCGTTGATGCCGAGCGACGCCAACGCCCGTGCCACGACGATGTAGCGGTCGAGGATGACGGGCAGGTTCTTACCGGCACTTGCTCCGGTTGCGGCGAAGTTGAAGATCGCCCCGTTCTCTCCGTTCAACCCGCCCAGTCCGGAGGCGTTGTTGCCGGCGTAGAGGCGCTCGGTCTCCCAGTTGTTCAGCAACCGATGCTTGATCTTCGGTGACTCCGAGATGCGGAGGTGGTCGATCGGTTTCTGCGTCTGCATCAGCCGCAGGAAGGCGAAGGTCCCGTAGAGAGCGCCGAGGTCGGTGTTGCCGGCGATGACGGTGAACCTGTCCTTACCGCGGGACAGGGAGCGCACGAGGTAACCCTCGTCGCCGACCGCGGCCAGATCGCGGGTCGAGATGGCGTGGCGCACCAGCGGCGAGCTTGCCGGCGTACCCACCACGACCGAACCGTCCGGGATCTTGTCGCCGATCTTCGTCGTTACGGGTGCCGACTGACCGAGGAGCCCGCTCAGGCCGCGCACCAACTCGTCCCGGGCGGCTCCGAGCGTGGTCTCGGCCAGCTTCTCGGTGGAACCGGGCGCCATGGCGAGGTCTGGCGTGTGCCGGTGGACCTGATCGGCGTCGGCGTTCTCGACCACGATCGCCGTGGCCGTCCGACGGTAGTCGCGGAGCAGTTTCGCGTCGCTGACCGGCACGTACCGCAGCCACAGGTCGGAGCCGCTGTAGTCGTCTGGCGACTGGGCTGCGGCGACGGGTGTCGTGGCGACCGTGAGGGTGGCCGCGACCGTGGCGAGCGCCGTGCCCAGCACGATGAGTGTTCGCCGCAGCCTGGGCACCGAACCTCGGTTCATTGCCTTCTCCTCCTTCGTCCGCTTGAGACGTCGATGGGTCCGTCTCGCAGACGCAGTGATGTGCATGGATGGGCGGGTGTGCCGATACTGTCCGGCGCTGCCCGGCCTCGGCAACGAGTTGTCGTTTCTTGTCGCGGGGCTTTCCGACCTCACGACAGGTGCGCCGCCGGCTGGGTCGCGGGCCGTTGCCGTACCCATGGTGGTCGGGCCCGACCCGGGCTCAGGTTGCGCGTGGACGTCGAGTGGCGGACCACGAGGCGTACCGGCAGGACCATTGGCCGGCCGGTGTGCCCAGGGGCCCCCTCGATCATCGTGAGCAGGTGCCGGGCCGCCGCCGAGCCCGCCGCGTAGAACGGTGCCGCGACCGTGGTCAGCCCGGGTGTGACGAGGTCGGCGGCCAGGATGTTGTCGAAACCCACGATGCTGACGTCGCCCGGAACGTTGACGCCCCTGCGGTTGAGACCGCGGATGAGGCCGATCGCCATCTGGTCGTTGAAGGCGAGGACCGCCGTCGCCGGACGCGCGCACAACTCCTCGGCGGCCCGCTCACCACCCTCGATGGTCGGACTGAACGGGCCGATCTGGCGTACCTTGATCTCCAGCTCCATGCCCGCTTCGAGCAACGACCGCCAGCGGATGCCGTTCGGCCAGGACGCCTCCGGCCCCGCGACGTACGTGATGTGGTCGTGGCCCAACTCGCCGAGGTGCTCGGCGGCCCGCCGGACCCCCCGGGGGTTGTCCGTCACGAGGCAGGGCACGTCCGCGATGGCGCGGTTGAGGACCACCACCGGCCGCTGCTTGGCGAACATCCGGATGGCCGAGTCGGACATCCGGCTGCTGGCCAGCACGATGCCGTCGACTGTCGACATGGCGCGTTCGATCGCCGCCCGTTCCAACCGGTCGGACTCCTGGGCATCGATCAGCACGGTGGTGTATTCGTCGCCGATCACCGCCTCCTGCGCACCGCGGACGATCTCGGCGTACACCGGGTTGGTGATGTCGGCGATGACGAGCGCGATCATGTGCGTGCGTGCGGTGGTGAGGGCGCGTGCCAGAGGGTTGGTCCGGTAGCCCAGCCGCTCGGCGACCTGCCGGATCCGCTCGGCGGTCTCGGAATTGACGCGGCTCGGTCTGGAGAAGGCCCTCGACACCGTGGACGGTGAGACGGCGGCGGCATCCGCGACGTCGTAGATCGTGATCCTCTTGTCGGGCGGCCTGGTGTGGTCGGGCATCTTCATGCTCCTCCCGGGCTACGCGCCGTGATCATGGTATGACGTCGGTGAGTACCCGGCAATGCCCGCGCAACAATTCGTCCGCTCGGACACATTCGCGCGAGGCAATACATGGCAACCCGTTGCCGTGACGCCGCGCCGGCTGTCTCAATGCTTCACGGACGGCGCAGGGGGCGACCCCGCCTGAGCGCAGCGTGGACCTACCTGGCCGGCCCGGGTAGTCGATGAAGGGAACGACTCATGGGTATGACGCGGCGCGGCGCTCTCATGGTCACGGCATCGTCGCTCTTCGTGGGCGCCGTCGGGTGTGGGGCGCCGGACAGCCCCGGCAAATCCTCGGGCGACACCACGGGCGAGGTGCCGCAGCGGCCCGGTAAGGCCGTCACGCTCAACGTTCTCGACGTTGCCGGCAACCTGCAACTGACACAGGGGATGATCGACGACTTCGTCTCCAAGAACTCCGACGTGATCTCCCGGGTGACCTATACGAAGGCGCCCGCACCTGAGCTGGCCGGCAAGATCAAGGCTCAGCAGGGCGCGAACCGGGTGGACATCGGTCTCGTGCTGACCGGCGTCGACGGTCTGGCGGCGGGAATCGAACAGGGTCTCTGGATCGACGTGTTGCCGAAGTTCCAGGACCGCCTCGGCGGCATGCGGAACTACCTGGAACCGGCCGCCGCGATGCAGCAGCTCGCCGGCAACGCCGGCGTCACGGTCACCTACTACCCGTCCGGCCCGCTACTCGAATACCTGCCGTCCCGCCTGCCGGCGCCGCCGACCAGCGCGGAAGCCCTGCTCGCCTGGGCCAAGGGCAACCCCAAGAAGTTCCAGTACGCCCGGCCGGCCAACTCCGGCCCCGGCCGAACGTTCCTGATGGGTCTGCCCTACATCCTGGGCGACACGAACCCCAAGGATCCAACGACGGGGTGGGACAAGACGTGGGCCTTCCTCAAGGAACTGGGCCAGTACGTCGACTACTACCCGTCCGGCACCGCCGAGACGATGAAGAACCTCGCCAACGGCACGGCTCACGTGATCGTCAGCACGACCGGCTGGGACATCAACCCCCGGGTGCTGGGCACAGTGCCCAAGGAGGCCAGGATCGCCACGCTCGACGGCTTCCACTGGGTCACCGACGCGCACTACGCCGTGCTACCCAAGGGCGTCTCGACCGACACGCAGGCCGCGGTGCTCGCCCTGCTCGCGTTCATGCTCACACCCGAGCAGCAGGCGAAGGCGTACGACGAGGGCTACTTCTACCCGGGGCCGGCGGTCAAGGACGTGGGGCTCTCGTCGGCGCCGCAGAAGAGCCAGGATGCGATCCGGGAGTTCGGCCGCCCCGAATACGACGCGCTGATCGCCGGGAACCCGACCGAGGTCCCGCTCGACGCGAAGAGCCTCGTGGCGGCCTTCAACCGCTGGGACCGCGAAATCGGCGGCGGGAAGGTCAAGCAGGGATGAGCACCTTCTCCCAGCTGCGGTTGGACGGTGTGTCCCGACGGTTCGGCGGCCAGGACGCGCTCACCGAGCTGGACCTGACGATCGAGTCGGGCGAGTTCATCGCCCTGCTCGGCCCGTCCGGCTGCGGCAAGTCGACCGCATTGAACTGCCTGGCTGGGCTCCTGCCGTTGACCCAGGGGAGCATCTGGCAGGACGAGCGCCGGATCGACACGCTGCCACCGGAGCGCCGCGGCTTCGGCATGGTGTTCCAGAGCTACGCCCTCTTTCCCCACCTGACGGTCCGGGCGAACATCGCCTTCGGGCTGCGCATGCGGCGGCTGCCGAAGGAGGAGACGCGTCGGCGTACGGACGAGGCGGTGCGTCTGGTGCGGCTTGAGGACCACGTCGACAAACTGCCCGGCCAGCTCTCAGGTGGTCAGCAGCAACGCGTCGCCATCGCCCGTGCCGTCGTGTTCGAGCCGTCCCTCGTGCTGATGGACGAGCCGTTGAGCAACCTCGACGCCAAGCTGCGTCTGGAGATGCGTACCGAGATCCGCCGGCTGCACCAGTCGCTGGGGCTCACCACCGTCTACGTCACCCACGACCAGGAGGAGGCGCTCTCCCTGGCTGACCGGCTGGTGGTGCTGCGGGAGGGACGGGTGCAGCAGATCGGGTCACCGCGCGAGTTGCACACCCGGCCGGCAAACTGGCACGTCGCCGACTTCATGGGCTACCGCAACCTGTGGCGGGGACAGGTGGAGCAGGCGGCCGGCACCAGGGCCACCGTCGAGTCGTCCGGCCACCGCCTGCTCGGCGAGGCCATCGGCGACCTACCGGCCCGGTCGGACGTGGTGGTCGTGGTACGCCCCGAGGACATCCGCGTCGACGGCCCCGGCGAGACCGCCAACGCCATGTCGGCGACCGTCGAGGTGGTGGAGTATCAGGGCCGGGAGTTGGCGGCCGAGGCCCGTACCGACAGGGGCCAGCTGGTGCACCTGCGTACCGAGCAGCGGATCGCACCAGGCGACCAGGTCAAGCTCTCCATCGATCCGCAGCGGCTCCTCGTCTATCCCGCCGGAGCGGCGCAGGAGACCGACCGCCGGCCCGACCGGCTCGCGGACGCCTCGGGGGCGGTGCGGTGAGCGGCGCCGGCCCCGGCAGACCGTTGGCGCACTGGCAGCACCGTCTCGCCGAGCGGGGGGTCGATCGCCAGCTCCTGTTGCTGGTGCCGGCCCTGGTCTTCGTCATCGCCCTGTTCCTCTACCCGTTCTTCTACGGGCTGACGCTCTCGTTCCAGCCGACCAACGGCGGGCCGTTCAGCGACTACGCCCGGTTCTTCTCCGACGCCTACGAGCGGGGCACGATCTGGATCACGCTGCGGATCGCGTTGCCCGCCGCGCTCCTGAACGTCCTCGCCGCCGTGCCGATCGCCTACCGAATGCGCGGCCGGTTCCGGGGCAAGCGGCTGGTCACCACACTGCTGGTCGTGCCGATCACGCTCGGCACGGTCCTCACCGCCCAAGGGCTGCTGAACTTCCTCGGCCCGACCGGTTGGTTCAACCGGATCCTGCTCGCCACGAACCTCGTCGACGAGCCGGTGCGGCTGACCCACAACTACTGGGGTGTGTTCTTCTCGCTGGTGATCACCGGTTTTCCGTTCGCGTTCCTGCTGGTGCTCTCCTACCTCTCCGGGATCGACCCCACCCTGGAACGGGCGGCGGCGACGTTGGGAGCGGACTGGCGTCGCCGGTTCACGCACATCACCCTCCCGCTGCTGATGCCGGGCCTGGCCACGACCTTCTGCCTGACGTTCGTGCTGGCGTTCAGCGTGTTCCCGTCGGCCGTCCTGGTCGGAAACCCGGCCGGTGAGACGCGGGTCATCTCCCTCGCCGCGTACCAGGCGGCGTACGAGCAGTACGACTACCCGTACGCGTCGGCCATCGCAATGATCATGGGCTTCGTGGAGCTGGTCATCATCGCGCTGGTCCTGGCCGCTCGCAGCCGTTTCTACACAGGCTCCACCGGAGGCAAGGGCTGATGGCAACGATCACCCAGGCGCCACCAGAGCAGCACCCCGCGACCACCGGTCGGCGGCGCATCACCGCGCGCCCGGCCGCCTGGATCGTGTGGGGCGTCGTCATCTTCTTCTTCCTCAACCTGCTGGGCGTCGTGGCGTCCGTGCTGGTCAGCTCTTTCGGCCAGCGCTGGTTCGACACCTGGTTGCCCGACG
Source organism: Micromonospora sp. DT201 (assembly GCF_049841575.1). Lineage (NCBI taxonomy): Bacteria > Bacillati > Actinomycetota > Actinomycetes > Micromonosporales > Micromonosporaceae > Micromonospora > Micromonospora sp. DT201. The sequence continues at coordinate 88,994 of NZ_JBNCKP010000009.1, forward strand.
GCTACACCACCAGTTGGTACGGCCGGGCCTGGGACGAGTTCGCACTCCTTCAGGTCATCGTCGTGACCCTGGAAGTCTCCGTACTCGTCGTGGGCCTCTCCCTGCTGATCGGCGTGCCGGCGGCCTATGTCCTCGCGCGGCGGTCGTTCCCCGGCAAGCGGCTGATCTTCCTCGTGTTCCTGCTGCCCATCCTCATGCCGCCGATCACGTACGGCATCCCGCTGGCGACCGTCCTCTACAAGTTCGGCCTGGCCGGGAACATGTCCGGGGTCGTGCTCGCCAATCTCGTACCCTCGGTGCCCTTCGTCATCCTGACCATGACCCCCTTCATCGAGCAGATCGACCCGCGGATCGAGAGCGCCGCGCGCATGTGCGGCGCGGGCCTGCGGACGGTGTTCCTCCGGGTCCTCACACCGTTGCTCGTGCCGGGCATCCTCGCGTCCGCGATCCTCGTTCTCGTTCGGACCGTCGGCATGTTCGAGCTCACCTTCCTGACCGCAGGCCCGGACTCACAGACCCTCGTCGTGGCGCTCTACTACTCGATGTCCGCGTCCGGGATCAGGGCCCAGCAGTCGGTCGACGCGATGGCGGTCATCTACACCTCGATGATGCTCGTCCTGCTCGTCATCGCGCTGCGCTACGTCAACCCGACTCAGCTCGTGGCCCAGGTCAAGGAGGATCCCGAGCACTGAAGCCCGGCACCCGGTGGGTCGACCTGGTCAACCGCCCGTGGCGGCCGGGGTCGGCGCGATGGCCCGTCAGTCAATGCCCGGGCCGGTCGCCACCTCGTCGAGGATCTCGCCCAGGCGGCCCACGACCGTGACGAGCGTGGGCAGCTTCGCTCGCAGGCCGCGATAGGCCGTGGCAAGGGTCGGGTCGACCGCAATCGGCTCGCTGCGGGCACCCTCGGGATCGAGCAGGGCGACAGCCCCCGTGAGATCGGGTGCGAGGCCGATCGCGAAGAGCCCGAGAGCGGCCGCACCGAGAGCGGCGTCATCGGCCTCGCCCGCAACCTGCGCCGGACAATCCAGGACCGCGGCCATCACCTCGCGCCACAACGGCGCACGGAAGGCGTCGCCGGTCAGCCGTACGCTGCTGATCGGCGTCAGCTCGGCCAAGCGGTCACGGACGCCGCCGAGTTGCAGGCATACGCCCTCGACGGCCGCCCGCACCAGGTGGCCGCGGGTGTGTCCGCTGCGCAATCCCAGATACGCGCCCGGCGGGCCGGATCCCCCTGCCGCTGCGCGGTCGGCCAGCAGATAGGGCAGCATCACGAGACCGTCGCTTCCCGGGGGGACCCGCTCGGCGAGGCGTAGGAGTGCGGGTGCGGCATGATCATCATCGGACACTGGGTGAAGGTCGGGGGCGAGGGCGCACCCCGCCCAACGCACGACGTTGCCACCGTTGCTGACCGCCTCGCCGACCACCCAGGCATCCGAGGTCAGCGCAGCGCAGGAGAGCGACTCCGCCGGGTCGACGAGGGGAGCCGCGACGACCGTGCGCAGCGCCCCGGAAGCCCCGAGCGTCAGGACCCCGACGGTGCTGTCGATCGCCGCCGCGCCCAGGATGCCCAACGGACCGTCCCCCGCACCCACGACGACGGGTGTGCCGGACGGTAGGCCGACCGCCCGTCCGGCTGTCGCCGACAGCCGCAGCAACGCCGTCGTGGGTAGGACCGGGGGCAGTTGGCTCTCCGACACCCCGACGAGGTTGAGCACGGCCGGACTCCATACCCGACGGTGCACGTCGAACATCCCGGTGCCGGACGCCGAGGACAGTTCGGTCACCAGCTTTCCGGTGAGCCGATAGAGCACGTAGTCCTTGAGGCCGATCCACCACCGTGCCGTCGTGCACAGATACGGCTCGTGGTGGGCAAACCACATGAGCTTGCAGAGAGGGCTCATCGGGTGCACAGGTGTGCCCGTCAACCGGTGCAGCTCCCGGCTCTGACCGGAGATCCGCAGGTCGCGAGCCGCCTCCGACGACCGTGAGTCTAGACGGGTCAGCATCGGCGTCATCGGTGTCATCGCCGCGTCCAGCCCAATCAGGCCGTACCTGGCGGAACTCAGCGCGAGAGCGACCACCTCCGGCCCGGCGGTGTCGGCGACACAGGCCGCGATCGCCTCCAGAGTGGCCGCCACGAGCACATCCGGATCCTGAACCCTCCAACCGGGCACCGGCTGAAGAAGCGGGTACGTCCGTGTCGCGACGTGTCGCACGGTGCCGTCCAGCGCGAAAGCGGCCGCCCGGACAGCCGTGGGGCCCACGTTGACCCCGAGAATGACACGACGTTCTCGCCCCATGCGCACATGTTCAAGCCGCATTCGGCGGGCCGGCAAGCGGTTGCGCGCAGTTGTCGTCGCGGCCGTCTGGCGCCCTCAGACCAGGAAATTCTCCCGCATCTTCGCGCCCAGATTGATCCCACCCACCACCCGAGGGCCCGCCGGGTCGTGCACGGGGACGGTGTTGTTGCGGCGCATCAGCTCACGGACCGCAGGTGGCAGTCGGGGAGGATCGTCGAGGGCCGCGAGGACCTGCCCGGCGCTCGTGATCAGTTGATCGGCCAGGGCGGCGGCGTCGGTGTCCACCCGCACCCGGCCGTACTCCCAGCCGGCGGTGGTGAGGTCGAGCACCTCGAACACCCGGGTCAGGAGGGGGTTCGGGTCGGTCACCCGGTTGAGGCGGTGCGCTCGGCTGCCGACCACCGCGACGGCGGCGGCCACCTGCGCGTACGGATGGAAGCCCGAGGGCAGCCCGAACAGCGGCCACCGCAGGGCAGGGCCGGCCTCCTTCCACAGCGGCCGGTAGTTGCGGCGGTGCACCAGCAGCCGCCGACCCGTCCGTCGGTGGATCTCCTGGGCCTGGGTCTGCAGGTCCACGTGGGCCTCATCGGCGACCTGACCCACGACCTGGGCCGCCACCACCAAGCCATCGTCGCTGTTCAGCGTCGCGGTGAGCGTTTCGACCTGCTCGGTGAACCGGATCTGCGCATGGGCACCGTATCGGTGCTGAACGTCCCGCAGCAGCGCCTGCTGTCGTCCCGGATCGAGCTGGACCCGCCTACCGCCCAGCAACCGACGGAGCCAACGCATGTCGCCTCGTTTCAGCAGAGCCGTCGCGGACGGCGGCAATGTTAGTGCGTCAGACCTCCCCCGTGTGCTGACGGGGGTGGCTCAGCGACCGACGGACCTTGATGGCGGTCACCGGCGACGCGGTGTGACCAGCCCCGACTCGTACGCCCACACGACCAGTTGGGCGCGGTCGCGGCAGTGCAGCTTCATCATCGCGCGATTCACGTGGGTCTTGGCGGTCAACGGGCTGATCACCATGCGCACGGCGATCTCGTCGTTACTGAGCCCGTTGGCGACCAGCTCGACAATCTCCTGCTCACGCGCGGTCAGCACGTCACGTCCGGCCGTTGGCTCGGCCGGCGGTGGGCCGGACACGAATTCGCTGATGAGCGTACGCGTGACGGCCGGCGCGAGCAGTGCGTCGCCACGAGCCACGACGGCTATGGCCTGAAGCAGGTCGGCGGGGTCGGCGTCCTTCAGGAGGAAACCGCTGGCACCCGCGCGGAGGGCGGCGAAGACGTAGGAGTCGAGCCCGTAGTTGGTGAGGATGAGGACGTGGGTCGCGGTGAGTTCGGGATCAGCGGCGATGCGCCTCGTGGCTTCGATGCCGTCGAGCCCTGGCATCTGCACGTCCATCAGCACGACGTCCGGGCGCAGCCGTCGCGACAGTTGCACCGCCGAGGTGCCGTCGGTGGCCTCGCCGACGACCTCCAGATCGTCCTCGGCGTCGAGCAACGCCCGGAACCCGGCTCGCATCAAAGCCTGGTCGTCGGCGAGCAGGACCCGAATCATGACGGCTCCGACCGGAGGGAGGAGCCGCCACGATCCGTCATGCCGGGCCGTCCAGTGGGAAGGTGGCTCGTACCGTGAACCCGTGGTCGTCGCGGGCGGCGGCCCGCAGCGTGCCGCCCAGTCCGGTTACCCGTTCCCGCATGCCGCGCAGGCCCACACCCGGTGCCATCGGCCGGGCCGGCGACGCCTGGCCGTCGTCGGTGACCGAGACGGTGAGCTGTGCCGGGGCGTACTCGACGCAGATGTGCGCGGTGGCGAGGCCGGCGTGGCGGGCCACGTTGGTCAGAGCCTCCTGGACGACGCGATACCCGGCCTGGTCGATCTCGGCGGGTAGGTCCCGGGGCTGACCGCTGACGGCCACGTGCACCGGTACGCCGGCCGCCCGGGTCCGCTCGGCGAGTTCGTCCACCTGGGCCAGCCCGACGCGGTCTTCGTCGGCAGGTGAACGCAGGACGTCGAGCGTCGTGCGCAGCTCCCGCATCGCGGCGCCGCTGGCCTCCTGGATCGCCAGCAGTGTGGCCGATGGCTCCTCGCCGTGTTTGCGAGCCAGGTGCACGGCGATCCCGGCCTGCACCTTGATCACGGAGATGCTGTGGGTCAAGGAGTCGTGCAGGTCGCGGGCGATGCGCAGGCGCTCCTCCCCGGCGCGACGCAACGCCATCTCCTCGCGGGTGCGTTCGGCCTCGATCGCCCGCTGTTCGACCTGTTCCAGGTATGCCCGGCGCTGCCGCGCGACGAGCCCGGCGACGTTGGCCGCCACGAACCAGCCCAGCAGCAGGTTCGTCCGCTCGACGACCAGCTGGCCTGCCTGGCCGGCCGGCGCCACCGAGACGTCACGAGCCAGGAATCCACCGAGGAAGGCGAGGCTGGCCACAGCGGCGGCCGCTCGGTGGCCCCGCCAGGCGGCGACGTAGACCGCGCCGAGCACAGGGAACGCGGCGGACACCCCGGGGTGTACCCGGACGTGGAGGGCCAGCATGGCGGCGGTCACCACGCTTAGCGCCATCACCGGGAACCGCCGGCACACCGCCACCGCCACGGTCGTGGCGAGGACCAGTGCGACGTCGACCGCCCCAACCGTTGCGGCGTCCGGTGCGAGCGCGGCGTTGCCGAGCAGGAGGGCGCCGAGGGCGAGGCCGCTGAGGGCGTACGGCAGGTCGGGACGCATGGTCGAACTGTAGAGCGGGCCGTCATCGGTCAGCATCCACCGCCTGCGGTAGGCGGGCGTACTGCGGACGCGGTATCGGCGGCCGACCGAGTGCCTGCGGCGGCACGACGTTTTTCCGGATCGTCGAAGCAAGCATCGAGTCCATGACATACCGCTTCTTCACCCCCGCGAAAGCGGCGGCTGCGACCGGCCTGACCGCGGAGGTCTACCGGCAACTGTCGGACGACTTCCTCGGGCCGTTGCCCACCTTCCAAGCGCTCTCGGTCGTGCCGGAGGTGCTGGCCGCGACCTGGGCGCTGATGCGCGAGGCCCTGCTCGCCGGGGACGCCCCTCGGGTCGACCGCGAACTCGTCGCGTCGGCGGTGTCCCGGGCCAACCGCTGTCAGTTCTGCGTCGACGCCCACGTGATGCTGCTCCACGCGCTGGGCGAACCGCGACTGGCCGAGGTCATCGCCCGGGGCGGGACACCATCCGAACCGAGGCACGCCGAGCTCGTCGGCTGGGCGCAGGCAAGCCGCAATCCCGAAGCCACCGACTGGGCCAGCTCGTACCACCCCGAGGTAACCGGCACCCTGCTCGCCTTCCACTTCATCAACCGGATCGTGTCGGCGCTGCTCGATCCTGATCTGCTCCCCGGCGGCCTGCAACGCTCCCCGTTGGTGCGGTCGGTCGGGGGCCGGCTCTACGCCAGGGCGGCCCGGGAGCCGAAGGAGCCCGGCCGAAGCCTCCCGCTCCTCCCAGCCGGCACGACCGCACCACCCGGCTGGGCGGGGGACAGCCCGGTCGGCGTCGCGTACGCGTCGTTGAAGGACGCCGCCACGCAGGGCGGGGACCTCCTGGGCGACGTGGCGCGCCAGACCGTTACGGCGACTGTGCGCTGGGAGGACGGGCGGTTCCCGGGCAGGCCTGCGGACTGGGCCGTCGACCTGGTCCGGGACGTGCCCGGCAGGGATCGCGTCGGTACGCGCATCGCGCTGCTGGCGGCATTCGCGCCCAGCGCGATCACCGTGGGCGACGTCGCTCTGTGGCGGCTCTCCCATCCGGCCGACGCCGACCTCGTGCGGCTTGTCGCGTACGGAGCGATCACCGCAACCGATCACGTCGCCGGAGCCCTGTCTTCGGCGCACCTCTAGGAGGTCACCATGCGCAAGGCATTCGTCATCGTCAGCATTCTGTCGCTCGTCGCGTTCGCCCTGCAGTTCGTCCTCGCCGCTGTCGGCGCGTTTACGAAGCCAGCGGGCGACGACTCGTACGCCCTGCACAGCGTCAACGGGATGATGATCATCCCGGTCCTCAGCCTGTTCACGATTCTGTTCGCCGCGCTGGCGGGGGCGCCGGGCCGGCTCATCGGGCTGACGGTCCTGCCGATCGGCCTCGTCGTCGTGCAGGCGCTCACCGCCATGCTCGCCAACGGGTCCACCGACGCCGCGGGCGTCAGCGGTCCGTTCGGCCTGACCATCGCCGGGCTGCACGCGGTCAACGGAATCATCGCGGTGCACGTCGTCGTCGGCATCCTCCGGGCCGCGCGACAGCTGGCCAACCCGGCACCGGCCGACACCATCGGTGTGACCGTCCGCGAAGGGGAGCCGGTATGACGACGGGCTCGCTGCTCGCGGCCGACCTGGTGATCGCGGTCCTCGCGGCCGCTGGTTGGCTGGGCGGCGGTGCCGCCTCGGCCGCCCGGCGTCGCCCGCTCACACTGGGGCTGGCCGCCTTCGCGCTGCTCGCCACGCTCGCCCGCGCGATCACGATCATCGCGCTGGCCCGCGCCGGCTGGTGGTTCGCGGCGGAGAAGGTCCTCATCGCCGCCCCACTGTCGCTCGCGGCGGTGGGCGTCGCCGTGCCGCGGTTGCTGCGGGCCTCGGGCGACATCCGGTCCGTCGCGGTCCCGCTCCTCTTCGCCGGGTACGCCACGAGCAGTGCCCTCCTCGTGACGATCCTGCACGGCTATCCGGCGTCGGCAGGAGTGGGGCTGCTCGCGGTCGCCGGGGTCGTCGCGGCGACGGCGGTCTCGTGGCGTGCCCTCGGCGCGCGTCCGTCGCGGACGGTGTCCCGGGCGACCCTCGTGGTGGCGGTCGCGGCGCTGGTCACCGGAACCGGGCTGACCGTCGCCCCGGACGGCGCGCCCGCCGTACCCCATGATCATGGGTATCGGGATGCGCGGACCGTCGGCGTCGGCGAACCCACCAGGCGGTTCACCCTGACGGCCGGGACCGCCACGGTGAGTGTGAGTGGCCGTGACGTCGCGGCGTGGGCGTTCAACGCGCAGGTACCCGGGCCGGAGTTGACCGCCACCGTCGGCGACGTCGTAGAGGTGACGCTGCGCAACCGGGACATCGAGCGAGGCGTCACGCTGCACTGGCACGGGTACGACGTGCCGAACAGTCAGGACGGCGTGCCCGGCGTGACGCAGGCGGCGGTGCTACCCGGACAGGAATTCGTCTACCGGTTCCGCGCGGATCAGGCCGGGACGTACTGGTACCACACGCATTCGGTCTCCGACGTCGGCGTGCGGATGGGCCTCTACGGTGTCCTGGTGGTGCGCCCGGGGCCGATGACCGGTCTCGACGTCACGGTGCCGGTGCACACCCTGGGCGGCCGTCCGTTGCCCGCACCGAGAACCGAGCGCGTCGAGGCGGGCACCCCCGTGCGGCTACGGCTGATCAACACCGACAGCACGACGCACCGCTACGCCCTGGCCGGGACCGCGTTCCGGGTCGCCGCGATCGACGGCTTCGACCTGCGAGGCCCGACACCGCTCGTGGACACCGCCGTGCTGATCCCGGCCGGGGGTCGTTACGACCTGGTGTTCGACGCGCCCGCCACGCCGGTGGCGTTGCTCGTCGACGAACGGGCGGTCTACTCGACCGGGTCGGTCTCGACGGCGACGGGCGCCTGGCCGGTGCTGGATCCGCTCACCTACGGCGTCGCTTCTCCGGTGCCGTGGTCGCGATTCGACAGGAAGTTCACCCTCGTTCTCGATCGTGGCCTCGACCTGCACGAACTGCTTCCGCGGTACGCGCACACCGTCAATGGCGCGGCTGACCCGGACATCCCGCCGCAGGTCGTACGCCTCGGCGACGTCGTCAGGTTCACGATCGTCAACCGATCGCAGACCGTGCACCCGTGGCATCTGCACGGCCATCACGTCCTGGTGCTGTCCCGCGACGGAAAGCCGGCGGCCGGAAGTCCGTTGTGGCTGGATTCGTTCGACGTCCGACCCGGTGAGGTGTGGGAGGTGGCGTTCCGGGCCGACAACCCGGGAATGTGGGCCAACCATTGCCACAATCTGGCGCACGCCGACGCCGGGATGACGTTGCACCTGATGTATTCATGAGCTTGAGGGTATGGGAGCGCTCCCGTAACATGCTTGTCGCGGCCTGTTAACGCTCACAAAGGCGACCCCCACCAACGATCACCACCAATGTGTTGGCCGCCGTCCCGTCAGGAGAGTGTCGTATGAGCAGATCTAGAGCCACCAATGTCGGTTTGGTCTCGGCCGGCGTCGCTTTGCTGGTGTCGACGACCGTTGTCGTGGCGTTGCCGGCCGGTGCCGCCGCAGCGGGCTGCTCGGTGAACTATGCCGTGTCGTCGCAGTGGCAGGGCGGCTTCGGCGCCAACGTGGCGATCACGAACCTCGGTGATCCGTTGACGAGTTGGACGTTGACCTGGTCGTACAGCGCCGGGCAGACGGTGACGCAGGCGTGGAACACGTCGTTGACGCAGAGCGGCTCGGCGGTGACCGCGAGGAACGTCAGCTACAACGGCTCAGTCGCGACCAACGGCACGGTGTCGTTCGGTTTCAACGGTTCGTGGACGGGCAGCAATCCGGCACCGACGAGCTTCGCTCTGAACGGTGTGACGTGTACCGGTAGCACGACGCCGACGACCGCGCCCCCGACGACTGCGGCCCCGACGACCGCGCCTCCGACGACCGCGCCTCCGACGACCGCGCCTCCCACGACGCCACCGCCGACCACTGCGCCGCCGACCGAGACGTGCAACCTTCCGTCGACGTACCGCTGGTCATCGACCGGCCAGCTGGCAACCCCGAGGTCGGGGTGGGTTTCGCTCAAGGACTTCACCGTTGCCCCCTACAACGGCCGGCAGCTCGTCTACGCCACCACGCACGACACCGGGACCAGGTGGGGCTCGATGAACTTCAGCCTCTTCACCAACTACTCGGAGATGGGCTCGGCCAGCCAGAACGCGATGAACTCGGCCACTGTCGCGCCGTCACTGTTCTACTTCGCCCCGAAGAACATCTGGGTGCTGGCGTACCAGTGGGGTGGCACCGCGTTCTCCTACCGGACCTCAAGTGACCCCACCAACCCGAATGGCTGGTCGGCGGCGCAGACGCTGTTCACCGGAAGCATCACGGGTTCGGGTACGGGTCCGATCGACCAGGCGGTCATCGGTGACGGCACGAACATGTACCTGTTCTTCGCCGGGGACAATGGCAAGATCTACCGGGCCAGCATGCCGATCGGAAACTTCCCCGGCAACTTCGGCAGCAACTACACGACCATCATGAGCGACTCGACGAACAACCTGTTCGAAGCCGTTCAGGTCTACAAGCTCCAAAATCAGAACCGCTACCTCATGATCGTCGAGGCGATCGGCTCGCAGGGTCGCTACTTCCGCTCGTTCACCGCCACCAGCCTGGGCGGTTCGTGGACGCCGCAGGCCGCCAGCGAGAGCAACCCGTTCGCCGGCAAGGCTAACAGCGGTGCCACCTGGACCAACGACATCAGTCACGGCGAGCTGCTGCGCACGAGCGCCGACCAGACCATGACCATCAACCCCTGCAACCTGCAACTGCTCTACCAGGGTCGTTCCCCGCAATCCGGTGGCGACTACGGCCTCCTGCCGTACCGGCCGGGTCTGTTGACCCTGCAACGCTGAATGCGCGGGCGGGCTCGGCATCGTGCCGAGCCCGCCCGAGCCTTGATTGAGCCCGCGCACCACCCTCCACGAAGGGCGGCGGGGCGGCGTGACTGTCCTCGGGCGAGAGAAGATACGCCGAGGCCGGTGGCAGCGCCCGTCGAGCCGAGTCGAGCGTGGAGGTCACTGATGGACAGCACCAGCAAATATGCGGCGGCCCGCCTTCCCACCGACTTGGCGGCCCACGCCATCTGGGTCCCGACCGGCGCCGGCCCGGTTGGCGGCCGCATCGTGTTCGTCACCGAGCGCTCCCGCCGTCGGGTCGCCGTGCTGATTCTCCCCGTCGTGCTGCTGGGTCTGGTGCTCGTCATCGCCTACGCCCCGGGCGCCTGGCTGGTGGCGCTGCTCGTGGCGGCGCTCGCGGTCGCCGGCGCCGCGACTGATTACCACCGGGGCGGGCGGGCGGGTTTCTACCGTCTGGAGGACGACGGGCGGCTCGGTGAGTTCCTCGGTCGGCAGAATCCCGGTCTGTCCCAGCACCGGCGTGTCCGAGCTGCCTCCGCCGGGAGCTGATTGATCGGTGGGACCTGCTGGCTCAACGGCAGGTGTCCGGTCGGGCGGGCCACCCATCACGAATGCGAAACGCCGAATTTTTCCTCGGGACGGCTTGTGGCTGGTGAGTTTGGGATGATGCGCCGGTCTACCTACCGAAACCACCTGATTCGAAGGGACCCCGCGATGGCAAAGGTCATCTCCACGCTGTTCATCTCGGCCGACGGCGTGGCCGAGATCGATCCGGACTGGCACTTCCCGTACTTCGACGAGAACATGGGTCGGGCCGTCACCGAGGACTACGACGCCGCCGACGTGCTGCTGATCGGCCGTGAGACCTACGACAGTTTCGCCGGCGCCTGGCCCGACCGGGAGGCCGCCGGCGGGGAGGACGCAGGGTTCGCCAAGCAACTCGGGGATGTACGCAAGGTCGTCGTCTCGCGGCAGTCGCTGGAATTGCCCTGGCGCAACTCGGAGCTGATCACGGGTGATCTCCTCGGTGCCGTCACCGCGCTCAAGGCTGACACCAGCATCAGAGGCATCCTCATCCCCGGGTCGATCTCGGTGGTGCAGCAACTGCTCGCCGCGGGGCTGGTCGACGAGTTGCGCCTGCTGGTGCACCCGGTGGCGGCGCGTAAGGGCCGCAGGCTGTTCGACGAGGGCGACACGGCCTACCACCTGCGCGTAGTGGCGACGGAGGCGTTCCCCACGGGCGTGCTCCGCGTGATCTACGCGCCGGGGGAGGCACCCGGAAAGGCTGGTTACGACGACGTCAAGGACCAGGTGCCGGCCGGTAACTAGTACGGCAGCCGCCGTTCGTGAGGTGACCTCGGATCCCGCGGGAACGAGGACGGCCACCGCATGATCGTCTGTGTGTTGTGGACACAACATCAGACCTTGCGGTGGCCGAGAGCCACAGCGTAGAGCCTGTCCGGTGGCGACGAACCATCGACCTGGTGATCGACTCGTTCGCCGGCCGGTTCTGCCGGGTTGAGCCCCGCCGCGCGGCGGCCGGGTTCGTCACCGGGCTGTTGGCCGAGTTGGAGGTCAAGACCTGCTGGCAGGTGGCTGAGCAGGCCGGTCATGCCCGACCTGATGCGATGCAAAGGTTGCTGTTCAGGGCGAAGTGGGACGCCGACGCGGTGCGTGATGATGTGCGGAAGGTCGTCGTCGACCGGCTCGGCGAACCGGGTGGTGTCCTCGTGGTCGACGAGACCGGGGATCTGAAGAAGGGCGTGCACACCGTCGGCGTGCAACGTCAGTACACCGGTACCGCTGGGCGGATCGAGAACGCCCAGGTCGGCGTGTTCCTGGCCTACGCGAGCAGACACGGCCACACCCTGATCGACCGGCGGGTCTACCTGCCGAAGTCCTGGACCGACGACCGCCGACGGTGTGAGCAGGCCGGTGTCCCGGACGACGTCGTGTTCGCCACCCGATCCGAGCTGGCCGGCGACATGATCACCGCCGCCGTGAAGGCCCTGGTTCCGGCCCGGTGGGTCGCCGCGGACGAGGCCTACGGCAACAACACCCGGCTGCGGGGTGAACTGCGCACACTCCGCCTTGGTTACGTCCTGGCGGTCTCCTGTGATCACCTCGTGCTGATCGACGGCGGTAAGACCCGCTGGCGTGCTGACCGGCTGGCCGAGAACCTGCCCGCCACCGCCTGGACCCGGCGCAGTGCCGGCGACGGGTCGAAAGGGCCACGGTTCTACGACTGGGCCTGGCTGGCCGACGTCGGCGCTGACGGCGACCCTGACGACGACGGCCGGCACAGCCTGCTGATCCGCCGCAACAACACCACCGGTGAGCTGGCCTTCTACCGCTGCTGGACACCCGGACCGGTCACCCTCGCCCAACTCGTGCGAGTGGCCGGAGTTCGCTGGATCGTGGAGGAGTCTTTCCAAGCCGCAAAGGGCCAAGTCGGGCTTGACCAGCACCAGGTCCGCCTCTGGACGTCCTGGCACCGGTTCACCACCCTGGCCCTGGCCGCCCTCGCTATCCTCGCGATCTGCACCGCCGACGCCCGATCAGCACACCGCCCGGCTCAACCCGACATGATCGAGTTCACCGTCAACGAAATCCGCCGCCTGATCAACGTCCTGCTGATCCGGCCGACCCGCAGCATCGCCTACCGTTTGCGCTGGTCACGATGGCGACGCCGACACCAAGCACGAGCCAGACGAGCCCACTACGCCCGCCGGCTCACCGTCGAACTCCAACCATGATCACGAACGGCGGCTGCCGTACTAGTGTGCACCACCGGTTCATCCCACACCTCGAACCAGCATTTAGTGAGGCTCATCGATATTGACGTCTGGCGTCGGCAGCGACAGGATCTCGGCACCACCACCACCGTGATCCCCTCTGGGAGGCGTCATGACCCGTCCCCGCCTGCCCCGCCTACGGGCAGCCAGCCGGTTGGCCGCACTCGCCGTGGCCATCGCCGGCGTGCTGCTCACCGTCGCCACACCCGCCAGCGCCGCTGTGCCCGCCGGCCGATACGTCGCGTTGGGCGACTCGTACGCCGCCGGTCCGCTGATCCCCACCCAGGTCGACCTGAACTGCCTACGCTCCAACCGCAACTACCCATCGCTGGTGGCCGCCTCCGCGGGCTCGTCGTCGTTCGCCGACGTGAGCTGCTCGGGGGCCACCACGGACGACATCCTCTACGGTGGCAGCGGCCAGTTGGGCATCACGGTGCCACCGCAGCTCAACGCGGTCACGTCGACCACGGCGCTGGTGACGGTGCAGATCGGCGGCAACGACATCGGGTTCTCCGGGATCATCGGCGACTGTGCGGAGGCGAGCCTCAGCAGCCCGCTCGGGTCTCCGTGCAAGAACCGGTACACCGCGGGAGGTGTCGACCAGTTGCAGGCGAGGATCGTCGCCGCCACACCGAAGGTGACCGCAGTGGTGCAGGCGGTCCGCCAGGCAGCGCCGGGCGCGCGCGTCGTGGTGCTCGGGTATCCGGCGATCCTGCCGGACACCGGTTACGGCTGCTGGCCTGTCGTTCCGATCGCCTACCAGGACGTCCCGTACCTGCGGGGTATCGCGAAGTCACTCAACGCCATGCTGGCCAGCACCGCGGCCGCAAACGGTGCCACGTACGCCGACGTCTACACCCCCTCGATCGGCCGTGACGCGTGCAAGGGCAGCGGCACCCGGTGGGTCGAGGGCCTGGTGCCACAGAACTCGGCCGCCCCCTTCCACCCGAACGCCCGTGGTGAGCAGGGCATGGCATCCGCCCTGCTCGCCAGACTGAACAGCTGAGCGGGCCCGCAATCGGTCGAGCCGGCCCCGCCGTGCAGCGACGGGGCCGGCCACCGCAGGGTGCTTGAGATCGGCGGGTCCGGGGTACCGAAAGCTCCATGCCGAGTGTGGGGCAAGTCGTCGGAGACCGTTATCGCCTGGTCGAGAGCATCGCCAGCGGCGGTATGGGTGAGGTGTGGCGGGCGGTCGACGAGACGCTGGGCCGCCGCGTCGCTGTCAAGATGCTGCAAGCTCGGCTGGTCACCGACGCCGGCTTCGGTGAGCGGTTCCGCCGCGAGGCGCGCGCCATGGCGGCCCTGCGTCACCCGGGTATCGCCCAGGTCTACGACTACGGGGAAGTGTCCCGGTCCGGAGAGCCGGTCCTCGCCTACATCGTGATGGAATGTGTGCAGGGGCAGCCCTTGTCGGAGCGGATCGCCGAGGTCGGCCGGCTGGACGTGACCGAGACGATGTCGATCGCCGCGCAGACCGCCCATGCCCTGCAGGCCGCGCACGACGCCGGCGTCGTGCACCGCGACGTCAAACCCGCCAATCTGATCATCGAGCCCGACGGGCACGTCGTACTCGTTGATTTTGGGGTTGCCGTGACGCCGGAGGCGGCAAGCCTGACTGGAACGAACCAGGTCGTCGGCACCGCCCTGTACATGGCACCAGAGCAGGTCTCGAAGAACGAGACCTCACCGGCGATCGACATCTATGCGCTGGGTGCGGTCGTCTACCACTGCCTCGCCGGTGGACCACCGCACCAGGGCGAGAACGCCGTCGCGGTGGCGCTACGGCACCTCGAAGAGGAACCGCCACCGCTGCCCGAGGGCGTCCCGTCGACGGTGCGGCGGTTGGTCGCCACCGCGATGGCCAAGGATCCCCTCCACCGCTTCCCGACGGCGGGGGCCATGGCCGCCGCGGCGCAGGCACTCGCGGACTCGCCCGACCAGGCCACCGTGGCGACCTCGATTGGGGTACGAACCGAGCGCATTACTGCACGGCGGTCGGCGCTCGGCGGTGCGGTGGGTCGGGCGGTCCGCCCTGGGCCCAAAGCGCTCGCGGTGCTTCTCGGGTCGTTGGCCGCCGCGGCTGCCGTCCTGGTGTTCGCCGACCCCACCGGGATGATGCCGGGCCCGTCTGGGCGACCGACGGTGCCTCCCGCAGTGCCACCTGCGGGGTCGCCATCGGTGCCGCCGCAGCGAGGTCCTGGCCCTGGCGCCGGTGGCGGCGAACCGGCCACGCACAGTTCTGCGGGCACGCCGGTTCGAGCATCCGGATCCCCGACCCCGACGGCCTCGGTTTCACCAGGCGAAGGACCGACAGGTCAAGCCACGCCGTCCGGGGAGAGCAGTGTGGATGCACCCGCCCCCAGCGCCTCCGAGAGTGCCCCTTCGAAACCGACGGCAGCTCCGACGGGCGGATCGTCGGCACCGACCGTGGAGCCGACGGAGGAACCAGCGACCGACCCGACGGAGTCTGGCGTGGCAGCCGAGGCCGCCACGCCAGACGTGCCGTGACAGGAACTGGTCGGGGTCAGCCCGTGCGGCAGGTGACCGTCGGCCAAGTCCAGTTGCCGTTGGCCATGATCGTCACCCCGAAGTTGTTCCCGTTGCCGTTCGGTCTGGCGGTGACGGTGCCGCTCGTGCCGCTGACGGAGGCGTTCCAGCTGTTCTGAATGCTCTGGCCGCCGCCGAGGCCGAGGCTGACGACCCAGCTGTTGGTGCCGCTGACCGCGACGTTGAGATTGAACCGGTCGCCCCACTGCTGGCCGGCGGACAGCGTCGCATTGCAGTTGCCGGTCCCGGGGTTGCCGGTGGTGGGTCCGGAGGTCGGGTTACCGCCGCCGCCACCGCCCTCCCGGACGGTGATGTCGGAGCTCCCACTGCTCTGGTAGCCCTCGGTGGCCATGATCTGGTAGCTATGGTTGCTGCCAAGGTTCAAGCCGGCGCGGGCCCAGGCGTCGAAGTGGTTGGCGGTGGTGATGGTGCCACTCGAGCGCTTCTGTTGGCGGACGCTCCAGAACTGGTAGAACGTCTGGGTGCCGTCGATCGACGGGGCGTTGACCCGCTGGCTGCGGAGGATGTCGTAGGTGCCGCCGTCAGTGGTGACCGTGCCCATCCGGGTGGCGCCGCTGCTCGGGTTGTAGCTGCCGAAGTTCTCCACCACGTAGTACTCGATGAGCGGGTTGCGCGTCCATCCGTACAGGGCGAGGTAGGTGTTGTTGTTGCCCGGGTTGTAGCTGCCCGAGTAGGTGACCGTCCGTCGGTTGCCGGTGGCCCAACCCTTGCCGCCGACCCAGTTGTTGGTGCTCCTGTCCCAACTGCTGGTGTAACGGCCGTCGGCACGCAGCGTCATGCTGGCGTTGCCGCTGTCCTTCCAGAAAGAGAAGTAGTAGCCGTTGTGCGTGCCGGTGGTGCTCGAGCTGACCGTCCGATCGGCCTCGGCGTACGCGTTGGTGGCCGTCATCGTGCCGGCGACGACCAGTGCAGCGGCGCACGCGGCGCCGAGGAGCAACCGCATGCGGCCGCGCCTCCCCGGTCTGGTGGGGGTGTGTTTGTCGACCATGAACGTGTTCCTCCTCGTGGCGGCTGGCGGGGGCCAGCGGTGCGGTACGACCCAGCAGGCTGGCGGCGGCCGAATGAAGGCCACGGCGTCGTAGCGCGTGGTGGTGGTCTGCCGGTCGTCCTGCACGACGACCGGAGGAGTGGGTCGCGGTGACTGCATCGACGGTGATAGAACACCGTCGATGGCGACCGTATTAACCCGGCCGTCAACTTGTCAACAATTTTCGGAAACAACGCAGCATCCGCGCTCTGGCGATCGATCTCATGCACGAGGGCATCCATCCTGGTCAGTAGTCGATCAGAGTCCAGAGTGGTCACGTCGGTGCCGCAATGGGGGATCGCGGCCAGCCAGGCAGCCGCCGAAAACTTCCGGAGACTTTCCGGACCGCTGCCACTGCGGCTGTCGCGGGTCCGCCAGAAGGCGGGAACCTCCTGTCGCCGCTCTCCCATACAGAACGCCTCAAGGACGTTGACATGGGCGGCAAGGCGGCCTCTCATGCAACCGCATGAGAGCATCAAGATCATGGAGATCAGGACCGGAACCGCGCAGGACGCCTTACGTGTGGCGAGCATGCACACCGACAGTTGGCGGGCAGCGTATTCCGGCCTGATGCCGGCCAGCTACCTGGACGGCTCGCTGCGAGACCAGCAAGCAGACATGTGGAAGAGCCGGCTGACGCCCGCGACTCAGCGCGACGGCGACACGGATGGTGGCCACCTGCTGATCGCCGAGCACGGCATCGACCTACTCGGCTTCGCCTACCTCATCCCCGGCCCGGACGGGCGGATCCTGCTTGACAACCTGCACGTCAATCCGGCACACACCGGCGGCGGCATCGGACGCTGCTTGCTACGGCACGCCTTCACCTGGGCGGCTACCACCCACCCTGGCCAACCCGTGTATCTGGAAGTGCTACGCGACAACACCCGCGCGATAGCCTTCTACACCAAGGCCGGCGGCCACGCCACAGCAGCCCGCATGGCGCGCTTCCCCGCAGGGTTCGAGTTGCCCGAGATCGAGTACACCTGGGATGCAGACGCCATCAGTGCCTACGCTGCGGGGCACCGAGACGACCCGGACGCGGAGTCAACTGGCGCGCCCTCTTCTGCCGTGCTCCGCCCAGTTGCAGTTGCACGGTTGGGTCCAACTGGGTTGTGTTCGGGAGCCCGCTCATTCTGAGCGGGGTTCCCCGGAGCCTGGCCCGACTCGAACGGTGCTGCCACCCCTGGGCTCAGTGACGCGCGGTACCGGCGCCGCGCGTTGGGCAGGCCGGCCTCAAAGCGTAGTTCTCCCGGGGTCCGGCCAGGGGTGTCCGCACCCGCCGCTGACAGCGCGCGTCCGAGACGACCGGATCTGTCGATGAGCGGGCGGGGGTCTTGTCGTTGGATCCGGACAGAGCCGCGAGAAGGGCGCTCACCGCTGCCAGTTGTAGGGCGTCGTCTTGTAGGGCGTCGTCGTCGACACCTTGATCAGGCCGTAGCGTTCAAGGATCGGACGCGAGTACTCGGTCGAGTCGCTGTTGATGAGTGTCTTGCCCATACGGAGTGCTGAGCGGGCCCGCGCCGCGGTCAACGCGCGGTAGATCCCACGGCCGCGCCACTCCGCAAGGGTCGCGCCTCCCCAGATCCCGGCGAAGTCGGTCCCAGGCACCGGCTCCAGCCGGCCGGCACTGACGATCCGTCCCCCCGCCTCTGCAACCCACAATTCCATTCCGTCATCGCGGGCCAGGCGGCGCAGGAGGGCGTTCGCCATGTCATCGCTGACCGGGTTCTCAAAGGCTTCGTCTTGCATCGCACTCATCGCGCGGACGTCCGCTTCCTCGCTGACCCGACGCAGTGTCACGCCTTCGGGCAGCGGAACGTCAACGGCTAGGCCGCGCGTCGGTCAGCCGGACTCCAGCCAATCGAGTGCCAGTGCCGGCAAGCGCTCACCCAATGCGATGAGCACGAAACGTAGGATGGTCATTCGGCAGCGCCGGCATTTCCGCCACAACCGCCGGAGCCGGCAGCGCGTGCACCCCGGACCGGGCGGGGCAGGAAACTGATCGCATGTCCTCGACCATGCTCGTGGTTGGCCCGAAGCTCGGTGTTGCGCTGGTTGTGTTGACTCTCGTGGCGGCGGCCGTCGTGACCCTCGGAAAACTGGGTCATGGTCGGCAGGTCATGGTCGCCGCCGTTCGTGCCGCGATCCAGCTGGGTGCCGTGTCGCTGCTGATCGCGGGCATCGCGGTGTCGCTGTTCGCCACGGCTGCGTTTGTCGTTCTGATGTGTGCGGTGGCGGCGGGTACCTCCGGTCGGCGTGTCACGGGTGGCAGTCGGGGTTGGTGGGCTGGCGCGCCGATCGTGGTGGGCAGCATGCTGGTGGTGGCGGGGCTGCTGTTGGCGGGCCTGGTGCCGATGCGCGGCATCGCGATCATTCCCGTCGCGGGGATCTTGATCGGCGGGGCGATGACCGCGACTTCGCTGGCGGGCCGTCGCGCGGTCGACGAGCTGATCAGCCGGCGCGGTGAGGTGGAGGCCGGCCTGGCCCTGGGCATGCTGCCCCGCGACGCCGTGCTGCTGGTGTGCCGTCCGGCGGCCGGACAGGCGTTGGTCCCGGCACTCGACCAGACCCGGACGGTGGGCCTGGTGACCCTGCCCGGCGCGTTCGTCGGGGTGCTGCTCGGGGGAGCGAGCCCTCTCGCCGCCGGCGTGACG
The DNA here is from genome assembly GCF_049841575.1 of Micromonospora sp. DT201. Taxonomy (NCBI): domain Bacteria; kingdom Bacillati; phylum Actinomycetota; class Actinomycetes; order Micromonosporales; family Micromonosporaceae; genus Micromonospora; species Micromonospora sp. DT201. The sequence goes on from NZ_JBNCKP010000009.1 coordinate 107,980, forward strand.
CAGTTGGTCGTCCTCGTCGGGCTCCTCGCCGTGGAGGCCGTCGCGGTTGTCCTCACCGTCGAGTTGGTGGCCCGCGGCCGTCTTCAACCCGCTGGGTCGGGGCTGCGGTCGCGCGACTGACGGAACCGGTGACGGTACGGTCGCCACCCTCGCCGCCTGTTCGTAGGAGATCCAGACCCAGCCCTGACCGAAGCCTGGCGCAGGCCAGGATCGCAGGTGAACGAAGCAGGTAGCCGAGAGAATGCAGCCCCCGATGTGTCGAGGCCGATGAGTGCCACGTCGGTTCGTGGGGCGCGGGTAGCGTGTGGCGGCATGGGCGACGGCTACACGGCACGGGCTCCGCGGTGGTTGCGTGTGGCGTTCACCGTCGCATCAGTGGCCGTGTCGGTGCCGGTGTTGACGTTGGATCCGGTGATCGGGGCGCCGGTCGTGGGGCGGTTGCTCGCGGCGGCGCTGATCGCGGTGCAGGCGGCGGCGTTGTGGCGGCTCGGTGCCCAGCCCCGGCTGGCAACTGTGGTGGTGCTGGTGGTGAGCGCCGGGTTGCAGGTGCTGTTTCCGGCGTTCGGCCCGGGGATCGCGTTCGTGGTGCTGTGTACGTACGCCTGGCTGCGCCCGGCCGTGGCAACTCTGTGGATCTTGGTGCCGGCGGTACTGGCGGTGTGCGGGCCGGCGGCGGCCCGGGGGCAGTGGGCTCTCGCCGCGCTGTGGTTGGGAGCGGTGCTGCTGGCCTGGAGCTGGGGTGCCTTGGCCCGGGCCCGCGGCGCACGCCGGCAGGCGGAGCGCCGGCAGGCGGTCTTGGAGGAGCGGGCCCGGATCGCCCGCGAGCTTCATGACGTGTTGTCGCACACCGTGTCGGTCATGGTGGTGCAGGCGGCCGCCGCCGACGACGTGTTCGACGCGAACCCCCAGCAGGCCCGCGAGGCGCTGCGGCGCACCGAGCAGGCTGGGCGACAGGCACTGACGGAGCTGCGCTGGTTCATGCGTACGGTCCGTGCGGACGCGGACGCGGACAGCGAAGGGAGCGGCGAGGCGGGTCCGCAGCCGACACTGGCCGATGTGGAGCGGCTTGCCGGCACGATGGGCGAGACGGGTCTGCGTGTGACGGTGCGGCACGAGGGCAGGGGTGAGGTCCCGTTGGGCGTGCAGTTGAGTGCGTACCGCATAGTTCAGGAGGCGCTGACGAACACGCTGCGCCACGCCCGAGCCTCCCAGGCCGAGGTGCTGCTACAGATCTGCGAGTCGGAGGTGTACGTGCGGATCCGCGACGACGGCACCAGCGGCGGCACGACGAACCGGGCCGGGCACGGTCTGCTGGGGATGCGGGAAAGGGCTGACCTGCTCGGCGGGACCCTGCGGGCGGGGCCGCGGCCGGACGGCGGGTTCGAGGTCGACGCGCGGCTTCCGCTGCGGGAGCCGGTGTGACAATCAAGGTGTTGATCGCCGACGATCAGGCGCTGGTCCGGTCCGGCTTCCGCATGATCCTGGAGGCGCGCGACGACCTCACCGTTGTCGGTGAGGCGAGCGATGGCGAGCAGGCGGTACGCCTGGCCGCCCAGACCCGCCCGGATGTCGTACTGATGGACGTGCGGATGCCCGGCACCGACGGCCTGGCAGCGACCGCACGGCTGACCAGTGCCCCGGGCGCGCCGAAGGTCATCATCCTGACGACGTACGACCTTGAGGAGCCGCTGTATGCGGCGCTGCGGGCGGGCGCGAGCGGCTTCCTGCTCAAGGATGTCCGGCCGGCCGATCTGGTCGAGGCGATCCGGGTGGTGGCACGCGGTGACGCCCTGCTCGCCCCGACGGCGACACGCCGGTTGTTGGACCGGTTCGTGGCGACCGAGGTGACACCGCAGGCACCGCCCGGAGGCCTGAGCCAGCTCACCGACCGCGAACGGGAGGTGCTGATGCTGCTGGCGAGGGGCGCCTCCAACGCCGAGATCGCCGCCCGGCTCGTGGTGTCCGAAGCCACCGTCAAGACCCACGTGTCGGCGATCCTACGCAAGCTGGAGGTCCGGGACCGAGTCCAGGCCGTCGTGCTCGCCTACGACCTCGGACTGGTCCGCCCCCGCCCCTCATCCTGAAGTCGTAGACGCAAGACCCGTCGATCGCCGGAGGTGGTGCCCTCACCACATTCCTACGGTCGAAGCATGATGACACCTCAGCAGCGCGGAGCGATCCGACTCGTCGTGATGCTGCTCATCGCCAGCCTCACCATGAGCGTCGGCTTCGCCGTTCTCACCCTCGTGTTCCGCACCGATGTGCTTGCCTACCAGCAGGCCAGGCAACCCGACGCCGACCCCGACGCCTTGGCCGCCACGTTGTGGACCCGACCGATCCCGATCTTCCTCGTCGCGGTGCTGTACATCTGGGTGGCCCGGCAACTACTCGCCGGCGCGCGGGGGGCGTACCGCCGGGTGCGCATCGTCTCGGCGCTCGGCTTCGTCGTTGTCGGCTGGTTGTTCATCTCGGCCGAGTACCCGGTCTGGCTGCGCGCCGTCCAAGCCGCCCAGCTCGCGGCGCTGGCCGCGCTGATCATCGCGGCCAACCGGCCGACGGTCCGGTCGGCGTTCCCCGCGGTACCGGATCTACGACCACGCAACCGGCGGGCCGCACTGCTACTGGCCGTCTTGGCGCCGATCGTCGCCGAGGTCAGCCTCGGCACCGTACCTCTGAACCAAGCCTGGGTGATGGTGATCTACGTGCCGATCTACGGCGCCGGCGCGCTGTTCATCCGGGAGGTGGTCCGGCGTAGCGGTGGTGGGGTAGCCAACCTGCTGATCATGGGTGTCGCCTATGGCCTCGTCGAAGAGGGCCTCGCCCTGCAGAGCCTTACGAGCCCGCACCTGTACGGTGCCGCCGACTGGGCGCCCCGGCTGCTCGGTGTGAACACCGCGTACACCGAGGTGACCCTCGTCTATCACGCCGTCTTCAGCGTCGCCGTTCCCATCGTCCTTGTCGAACTCCTCTTCGCCCGGCACGGCAACGCACCCTACCTACGTCGCGGTGGCCTGATCATGACCGGCGTCGTCGCCCTGCTCGGTGCCGCGCTGCTACGCGTCAGTGTCCCGCCGACGGAGGACCCGGGCTACGCCATGCCGCTGGTCGCCATCCTGATCATCACCGGTGCGGCCGCCGCACTCGTGGTGACCGCACTTCGGATCCGCGTCGGGCAGGCCCGCCCCGCCGAACCGCCGCGGGTCCTGGTTGTCGCCTGTGCCAGCGCCGTTGCCACCTTCGGGTTCCTCGCCATGCTCTGGCCATTCGCCGGGGCCCGGCAGCCGCTGTTCACCCACGGAGCCTGGGCGCTACTGCCCATGACCGGCGCCGCACTGATCATGGCCGTGACGATCTACGCGCTGCGGCGCTGGAGCGCCGACCCGGACTGGACGCCCCGGCACCGCTTCGCGGCGTGCCTCGGCGCTCTGGTCGCCCATACCGCCTTCGGCCTGGTCAGCAACGCCGAGGGCACAACCGATCGCGCGTTCCTCCTCGCCATCGGCGTCCTCACGGCGGTTGTCGGCTTCGTCGTGCTACACAAGACCGCTGCGGCAGGTGTCGACATCGCCAGAACCCACAGCACTGTCAGCCTCGGTCCTCGGTGAGAGACGTTGCCGCGCCCCGCAAGTCTTGCTCTGACGTGGCGAGTCTTCCTCGATCCGGCCTCGTCGGAACGTCATCATCACCTGTCAGCCCGGCGAAGCATCGCGTCTGTTTCGGGATCGGGCATGAGCTCCCGAACCTCTTGGGCGCAGCGGCAGGCGGCGGCAATCTTGGCAGCCCACGTCAGTGCCTCCTCGCGTGAGGTCACATCGACGATGACGAACCCTCCAGTGACCTCTTTGGTCTCCGGGTAAGGGCCGTCGGTGACCATCCCGTCCGTGGCCACGACGCTCGCCCTCTGGGATTCGAGCCCAGCGCCGAACACAAACACGCCGACGTCCACGGCCTCCTGGATCACCGCGTGCGAGGCCTTGCCCACGTCGGGCAGATCCGCGTCGGAAATGTGGTCCATCGCGCCGTCATTGAACGAGATCAAGTACCGCGTCATCTCATGACTCCCTTGTCCCGGCGGCCTCGTCCAGCCGCCTCTCGCCTGTTCTACGAACGACTCGCCCCGGATCCGACGCAATGTCCAGAAGAATTCTGCCGCGTGGTGTGCGTTCGCAGTCGAAGGCCCCGAAAGCGACGTCTGCGCACGCCACGGAGCCGTTGATCTTTGACCTCGAGTCCCGTCACGGCGATGTCGGCTCGCTGTTGCGACGCCCGGGCGGCCAGATCAAGCCCGGTGGCGGACGCCTCGCTGCTGTTGCTACAGTCAGGTTGTTGCTGAAGCAAATTTATCACCAGCAACTACTTTGTTGAAAGGACACCTTCGATGACCAAGCTCTCCGTCATCTACTACTCCTCGACCGGTACGGTCCACGCCATGGCCAAGCGGCTCGCCGAGGCTGGCGAGAAGGCCGGCGCCGAGGTGCGGCTGCGCCAGGTTCCGGAGCTTGCCCCCGAAGAGGCCATCGCCTCCAACGCCGCCTGGAGCCAGCACTTCGACGCTACGAAGAACGAGGCAAAGGCGACCGCCGACGACGTCGTCTGGGCAGACGCGGTGCTGTTCGGCACCCCCACCCGCTACGGCAACGTCTCAAGCCAGCTGAAGCAGTTCATTGACACCCTCGGCCCGCAGTGGGGCCAAGGCCTGCTGGCCGACAAGGTGTACGCCGGCTTCACCGCATCCATGACCGCCCACGGTGGCCAGGAGTCGACGCTCCTGGCGCTTTACAACACGATCCACCACTTCGGCGGTCTGGTCGTCGCCCCTGGCTACACCGACCCGCTGAAGTTCGGCGACGGCAACCCGTACGGCGTCTCGCACGTCACCGGCGGGAGCAACGACGCTCCGCTGGGCGACGCCCAGCTCAACGCCCTCGACCACATGGCTCAGCGGGTGGTCAAGATCGCCAGCAAGCTCAACGCCTGACGAGCCCCGATGGTGTCGGGCGGCCTGCCGAGCGGACGTGAACGATCAGTGGTCAGTGGTTCGCGTCGCTCGGAGCGCCCAGCAGGCCAAGGGCCGGTTTCCCACCATGGGAGACCGGCCCTGGTCCGCCTGAAGGAACTCGGAGCTGCCGCTCGACGAGGCGGCGGAGCGTCCGCCGACCGGACTCGGTCCGGGTGGTCATTCCGTGAGTGATGTCAGCATTTCCCGCAACCAGGCAATCTCGGTGCGGCTGGTGGCGGTGGCGATGCGGAACAACCCTTGGCGAAAGGGGTCGTGGGGGAAGTCGTCAGCGCGCAGCGGTCGGTCGCCGTCCCAGAAGAAGCTCGCCGGCTGGGTGAGGAAATCGAGCCGGCGGCGCAGGACGGCCGCTTGGGCTGCTGGGTCGTCGAGGTGGTGCAGGAAGGCCAGTAGCGTGAACCAGCGGTTCTCGTCGCTGATGAAGAGCTCGTCGGGTGTGCGGAGCTGACGCAGCAACTCGGCCTGCCCGTCCGGGCTCAGGATCAGCACGTGCCGTGGTGCCGCCACCTGGCCAGCCTGCACGTCCCGGCGAAGTAGACCCGCACGTTCCATGCGCTTGATCGTCGGGTACAGCGTCCCGTCCGCGATTGGCCGGACGTGGCCGGTGAGTGCGGCCACACGTCTGCGTAGCTCGTACCCGTGCAGCGGGGCGTCGGCCAGGAAGCCCAATATCGCGAAGTCCAACACCGTGTTAACTTACCTCGGCAACAGAATACCTCGGATGCGAGGTATCAGTCAGGAGGTACGTGATGCGCGGCGCCCAGGTGCGACCAGATGGCACGACGATCCGCTGGGTGGAACTCCCCGGCACCGAACCCACTCGGGTCTACCTGCACGGGCTCGGCGCGTCCTCTCCGACGTACTTCGCGGCCGTGGCCACCAACCCCGCCCTCGCCGGACGGCGCAGCCTGCTGATGGATCTGCTCGGGCACGGCATCAGCGACCGACCAGCCGACGCCTCGTACACGCTGGAGGAGCACGCCGACCTCGCCGCTGCCGCGCTGACAGCAGCCGGGGTCAGCGCCGCCGAGGTAATCGCACACAGCATGGGTGGCGCCGTCGCCATCGTCCTGGCCTCCCGCCACCCCCACCTGGTCTCCGCGCTGGTCCTCGTCGACGCCACCCTCGACCCGCAACCTCCGGGCGTCGGCATCGGCGCCCGCTACACCGAGGAGCAATTCGTGCTCGGCGACGGCCGATCCGAGACGCTTACCCGAGTCGGCCCGGCCTGGGCGGCGACGATGCGACTCGCGGGTCCGGAGGCGCTTTACCGCACGGCGGCACACCTCGGCCACGGCACCACCCCCACCATGCGGGAACTGCTGCTCGAACTGCCCGTGCCGCGCACATACCTCCACCCGGCAGACAACGAACCGATCGGTGCGCGCGCCCTGGCCGACGCCGGCGTGCGGGTGGTCGCCGTACCCGACTCCGGGCACAACATCATGCTGGACAACCCCGACGGCTTCGTCGCGGCCACAGTCGCGGCATTGCCGGCGTAGGTCAAGCGTTCCATCCGGACGCTGCGAGCGGTCGGCGAGCTGGTCGTCAGCCCAGCCAGCGACCAGCACGCATCAGGTCACGCCCGGCTAGCTCGTTCTCCTCCCGCCACGCCTGTATCCGGCGAGGTGTCACTCGAAAGTACGCGTAGCGGGTTGTGCCGACCCGCGCATCCCAGAGTTTCGTGGCGAATGCGTCGGCTAGATCGCCTGGCACGGTCTCGCGCGAGAACGTTTCGACAATGCCGTCGATGAGTACCACGTCGCGGGTCGGACCGACGGACATCCGTACTCGTCCAGAGGACCGCAGATTGCGCGCGGTCGGGGTGGATTCGGCTGTCGCCAGGATGAACACCGTGCTGTCCCAGAGGAAGGACAGCGGCACCAGGTAGGCATTGCCGGCCCGGTCCGCCGAGGCGACCCATGCGTCCAGGTCCTGGTTGAGGCGGGCGAGCGTGTCCTGCTTTCGTCGCTCGAGAGGTCCGCCGGGATCGGTCAGGGCGGATGCCCGTTCGACGGAGACGGCGCTGGCGGATCATCGGGATAGCGTCGCCCGTTGTCGGGAGTCGAACCATGCGCCCCCATGCCAGCCTTACGTTCACAAACTTCGATGTCATGGTCCCGGCTCGATGGTGAGTAGCGGTGCACTGTGGACGGTTGTGTGAGGAGGCTTCATGCGCGGACGCAGATGGGCGACCCTGGTAGCGGCGGTGACGCTCGCACTGGGCGGGCTGGTCGGGATTGGCGCCACTTCGGCTTCGGCGGACCCGCCGGGCGGCACGCTGCGCGGCGTCTACTCCGACGGCCAGTTCTGCAACAGTTGGGGCAGCGAGGGTGCCCGGACCGGCCTGTGGAGTTGGTACTACTGCGAGTACCGCCAGTACGGTCCCACCAGCCCCGGCTTCTACTTCCTCTGGACCTTCACCTATTAGGGCGAGTGAGACGCTCCTAATCCTCGCCCGGGCTGTGAGCGCAGCCTGCAGCCGGCGGTGACCGTCGGTCACCTCCGTCAGGGCGGATGCGGTAGTGAGCGGTATGCCTCAGAGTCATATTCATACCTCTGAGGTATACCGCTCACCAGCACATCGCCATGGCGGGCAGCCAAAGCGGATAGCGAGCGTCCTTCGCGTACTGCCACCGCGGATTTGCGGTGGCAGTACGTTTTTTTCGGGCACCTGCGGCTTGGCGTCCGTCATGCCTCGCGGGATCCGAGTATCGGCGCCTGTGGGTCGAAGGGTCGGGCGCGCTGCGGCTGGACGGCGGCTGGTGAACGTCCGCCTCGGCGACGCGCCGGATGGCGTAAAACTTGATCCGTTCCAGAAAAGTGAGCTAGTGTTCGTCAAGTGATGTCCGACTTCGAGGCGCAACTGCGGGCCGCCTCGCTGCGCGTGACCCGGCCCCGATTGGCGGTGCTCGCGGCGCTGCGCGACCATCCCCATATCGGCACTGACGCGGTGATCGCGCGGGTACGGGCGGATCATCCCACGGTCTCCCACCAAGCGGTGTATGACGTGCTGCGTGTGCTCACCGACGCTGGTCTGGTGCGGCGCATCCAGCCTGCCGGTGCGACCGCCCGCTACGAGTCCCGGGTCGCGGACAACCACCACCATGTCGTTTGCCGTTCCTGCGGCGTGATCGCCGACGTCGACTGCGCCGTCGGGCACGCCCCCTGTCTCACCGCCTCGGTCGACCACGGGTTCGTGATCGACGAGGCGGAGGTCGTCTATTGGGGCACCTGTCCCGACTGTGCGACCGAACGCATGCCCCAGAGATCCGCAAGCTCGGAAGGAAGCAAATGAGCGACACCCAGGACAATGGCCCCATCAGTGCGCAGGGCGTGGACCAGAAGGCAGCGGCCGGTTGCCCGGTCGCGCACGACTCGGTGACCGCGCACGGCAGCGAGAGCGAGAACCCGGCGATCGACTCGCCGACGCCGAAGACCGGTGGCCGTCCGCGCACCAACCGGGACTGGTGGCCCAACCAGCTCGACCTCTCGGTGTTGCACGCCCACTCCTCCAAGGGCAACCCGCTGGGGGAGAGCTTCAGCTACGCCAAGGAGTTCGCGAAGCTCGACGTCGATGCCCTCAAGCGGGACATCGTCGAGGTGCTCACCACCTCGCAGGACTGGTGGCCGGCGGACTTCGGCCACTACGGCGGCCTGATGATCCGGATGAGCTGGCACGCCGCTGGCACCTACCGCATCCAGGACGGTCGGGGTGGGGCCGGCGACGGCGGGCAGCGTTTCGCCCCGCTCAACAGCTGGCCCGACAACGCGAACCTCGACAAGGCCCGCCGACTGCTGTGGCCGGTCAAGCAGAAGTACGGCCAGCAGATCTCCTGGGCCGACCTGCTCGTGCTCGCCGGCAACGTCGCCCTGGAGTCGATGGGCTTCAAGACCTTCGGCTTCGGCTTCGGCCGCGAGGACGTGTGGGAGCCCGAGGAGATCTTCTGGGGTCCGGAGGACACCTGGCTCGGTGACGAGCGCTATGTCTCCGAGGCGCAGATGGCCGAGGGCGTCGGTTCGACGGAGATGGGCCTCATCTACGTCAACCCCGAGGGGCCTCGCGGCAGCGCGGACTTCCGGGCTGCGGCGCACTTCATCCGCGAGACCTTCGGCCGGATGGCGATGAACGACGAGGAGACCGTCGCCCTCATCGCCGGCGGCCACACCTTCGGTAAGACCCACGGCGCTGGTGTCGCTGACGACCACGTCGGCGCGGAGCCCGAGGGTGCCCCGCTGGAGTCGCAGGGCCTCGGCTGGCTGAGCACCCACGCCAGTGGCAAGGGCGCTGACACGATCACCAGTGGCCTCGAGGTGACGTGGACCGACCGGCCGACGCAGTGGAGCAACCGCTTCTTCGAGATCCTCTTCGGCTACGAGTGGGAACTCACCACGAGCCCCGGTGGCGCCAAGCAGTGGGTCGCCAAGGACGCCGAGGCGATCATCCCGGACGCCTTCGACCCGGCGAAGAAGCACAAGCCGACGATGCTCACGACGGACCTGTCGCTGCGCTTCGACCCGACCTACGAGAAGATCTCGCGCCGCTTCCTGGAGAACCCGGACGAGTTCGCGCTGGCCTTCGCGAAGGCCTGGTACAAGCTGCTGCACCGCGACATGGGCCCGGTCAGCCGCTTCCTCGGGCCGTGGGTCGCCGAGCCCCAGCTGTGGCAGGACCCGGTGCCGGCCGTCAGCGACGCGCTCGTTGGTGACGCCGACGTCGCCGCCCTCAAGGCGAAGGTCCTGGAGTCCGGCCTCACGACCGCCCAGTTGGTTTCCACCGCCTGGGCTTCCGCCGCCAGTTACCGGTCGACCGACAAGCGCGGTGGCGCCAACGGTGCCCGCCTCCGCCTTGAGCCGCAGCGCAGCTGGGAGGTCAACCAGCCCGAGCAGCTCGCGACTGTCCTGGACACCCTCGAGGGCATCCAGCGGGAGTTCAACGCTGCGGGTGGCGCGACGATCTCGCTCGCCGATCTGATCGTGCTGGCCGGCTCGGCCGCCGTTGAGAAGGCGGCGCGCGACGCCGGCGTCGAGGTGACCGTGCCGTTCCGGGCGGGCCGCACCGACGCCAGCGCGGAGCAGACCGACACCGATTCCTTCCGGGTCCTCGAGCCGCGCGCGGACGGGTTCCGCAACTACCTGCGTGCCGGCGAGAAGACCCAGCCGGAGGTGCTGCTGCTCGACCGCGCCTACATGCTCAGCCTGACCGCGCCCGAGATGACCGTCCTCGTCGGCGGTCTGCGCTCCCTCGGGGCCAACACCGGCGGCACCCAGCACGGCGTTCTCACCGACCGGCCCGGCGTGCTCACCAACGACTTCTTCGCCAACCTGCTGTCCCCGGGCACCCGGTGGAGCGCGTCGAAGTCCGACGAGCACGTGTACGAGATCCGCGACCTGGCAACCGATGAGGTGAAGTGGACCGCCACTGCGGTCGACCTCATCTTCGGCTCCAACTCGCAGCTGCGAGCCCTCGCGGAGGTCTACGCCAGCCAGGACGCTCGCGAGAAGTTCGTGGCCGACTTCGTGGCAGCCTGGACCAAGGTCATGGAGCTCGACCGGTTCGATCTCGCCTGACAGGTTCCAACTGACGAGCCCCGGTCATCCACCGCGATGATCGGGGCTCGTTGCCGTGCGTGGTTGCTCACCAAGTGTCGGGTTTGCCGACGGTGATGCTGCTCGCACCGGTCCACCGAACCACGGTGATCTAGGTGCGACTCGCTGGATCAGGTACCGTCGCCTGGCACAAAGTCTTTGCAGCAACTGGCTTCCTGCGATTGGGAAGCCGAACCGGAGGGACACAGCCGTGAGGTTCCAAAGCGCCGTCCGCCAGGCCGGTCTTGTCGTGGCGGTCGCCGCCCTCGCGGTGACCGCGGGCTGCGCCAAGAAGGATGACAGCGAGGTCCAGGCGAACGGGGTCAAGCTGGTCGCGGCGGGCAAGCTGACCGTCTGCACCCACCTGCCGTACGCGCCGTTCCAGTCCAAGGACGCCAGCGGCAAGGTGACCGGCTTCGACGTCGAGATCATGGACCTGGTGGCCAAGGACCTGGGCGTCGAGCAGACGATCATCGACACCCCGTTCGAGGGGATCAAGTCCGGCCAGGACCTCAACACTGGCAAGTGCGACGCGGCCGCCGCCGGCATGACGATCACCGAGGAACGGCAGAAGGTGATGAACTTCTCCGACCCGTACTTCGACGCCACCCAGGCGATGCTGGTGAAGACCGGCAAGCCGTACAAGTCGCTCGACGACCTCAGGGGCAAGAAGGTGGGCGTCCAGGCGGCCACCACGGGCCGTGACTACGCCAAGAAGTTCGAGAAGGAGAAGGGCCTGCAGATCGTCGAGTTCGAGGATCTCGCCGCCCAGCAGCAGGCCCTCGCCAACGGCCAGGTCGAGGCCGCCGTCAACGACCTGCCGGTCTGGACCGAGTACCTCAAGGCGAACCCGGGCGGGTTCCAGGTGGCCGCCGAGTTCGACACCGGCGAGCAGTACGGCTTCTCGGTGAAGAAGGACGGCAACCCGGAACTGCTCAAGAAGATCAACGAGGCGCTGGCCAAGGCCAAGCAGGACGGCACGTACGACACGATCTACGAGAAGTGGATCGGCAAGCGGCCGAGCGCCTGATCGACGCTCACAGCCGGAGGGCGCGCGTCTCGCGCGCCCTCCGCGTCGGTAATCTCTGGGAAGGCAACGACCGAACGTGAAGCTGCGACGCCGCCAACGGGAGCGGTTGTTCCTCGGGCTCCAGTACCTGGTCTTCATCGCCATCATCGCCACGGTGGCGTTTGCCGCGGACTGGGACAGGCTGAAGGACGCGTTTTTCCGCGTCGACATCATCAAGTCGATGTTCCCGACGATCATCACCGTCGCGCTGCGCAACACCCTCCTCTACACGTTGGGCGCGTTCGCCTTCGGCCTCCTGTTCGGCACCATCCTCGCGCTGATGAGGTTGTCCCGGGTGGCGCCGTACCGCTGGGTGGCGACGGCGTACATCGAGCTGTTCCGGGGTCTGCCCGCGCTGCTGGTGCTGTTCCTCGTCGGGTACGGCATCCCGATCGCGTTCCCGGAGCGCGAGATTCCGGGCGGCGTGTTCGGTTCGATCGCGATCGGTCTCGGGTTGACTGCCGCCGCCTACATGGCGGAGACCATCCGGGCTGGCATCCAGGCCGTCCCCAAGGGGCAGATGGAGGCGGCGCGCACCCTCGGCATGTCGCACTTCACCGCCATGCGCACGATCGTCATCCCGCAGGCGTTCCGGATCGTGATCCCGCCGCTGACGAACGAACTGATCCTGCTCACCAAGGACTCGTCGCTGGCCTACGTGCTGGGCGTGACGGCGCAGACCATCGAGATCACCAAGTTCGGTCGGGACATGCTGAACGACCGGGTGAACGCCACCCCGCTGCTGGTGGCCGGTCTTGCCTACCTGATCATCACCCTGCCCCTGTCCCAGGTGGTACGACGCCTCGAACTCCGCTACGCCAAGGCTCGGTGACCCGCATGACGACCGTCCAATCCCGCCCTGCCGTCGAGATCCGCGACCTGCACAAGTCCTTCGGGCAGCTTGAGGTGCTCAAGGGCATCGACTTCGAGGTTGGCCAGGGCGAGGTGGTCTGCGTCATCGGGCCGTCCGGGTCCGGTAAGTCGACGCTGCTGCGCTGCGTCGACCTGCTGGAGGAGCCGACGGCCGGCAAGATCTGGGTCAACGGGGTCGAGATGACCGACCCGGATGTCGAGATCGACGCGGCGCGCCGCGGCATCGGCATGGTCTTCCAGTCGTTCAACCTGTTTCCGCACCTGACCGTGCTGAACAACCTCACCATCGCCCAGCGGCGGGTGCTCCGGCGCAGCCGCGCCGACGCCGAGCGGATCGCGCGGGTCAACCTGGAGCGCGTCGGTCTGACCGACAAGGCTGACGCGTTCCCGGCGCAGCTGTCCGGTGGGCAGCAGCAGCGGGCGGCGATCGCCCGGTCACTGTCGATGGAGCCGAAGCTGATGCTCTTCGACGAGCCGACCTCCGCGCTCGACCCGGAACTGGTCGGTGACGTGCTCACCGTCATGCGCAAGCTGGCCGAGGACGGCATGACGATGATGGTGGTCACCCACGAGATGGCGTTTGCCCGCGACGTGGCCGACCGGGTCGTGTTCATGGATGGTGGCGTGGTGGTCGAGCAGGGGCCGCCGCAGGAGGTGCTCGGCGCGCCGAAGCACGAACGGACCCGCGCGTTCCTGTCCCGGGTCCTCGACCCGACCCATGTCGCGCAGCTCGGTCAGCCCACGGAGACGCCCGAGCCGCCGGAGGCATCCAGCCTCCCGGCCGACGACCGCCACGACCTCTGACCAACCACTTCCGTACGTCGGGCCGCCTCAGCGATGAGGCGGCCCGACGTCGTTCTGCGCGTCCGCCCGCCGACAGTCGAGGCGGATGAGCGGTCCGCCCGGGACTGAGCCGGCCAGGGTGCATGGCTGGTGGCCTGCGTGTCAGGTTCATGTCAATCGAAAGACGTCGTGATGTCAAGGTAATCTTCTTGCAATCAGACCTGGACTTTCGTCGATGGATTACATAAGTTGCTGTCATTCATCGAAAGTTCTGAGTCTTCCGAGCAGAGACCGCGACGAGCCTCACCTCAGTCGTGCTGCCGCCGCCTGTGCTCGGCGGTCGATGCACCCTGCCCTCGTCGCGTCTTCGCCCGGTTGGGAACGGAGACCCATGGACGATCACGCCGGTGGCTCCCACCGTCACCTGTCCCGCAGATCCCTGATCGCCACCGGGGCGCTCGCCGCCGGGGCGCTGGGCGCGTCCGCCCCGACGATCGGCACCGCGTTCGGAGGCAGCCCCGCACAGGCTGCCGCCGGTGTCACGAAGAAGGTCACCATCTACGCCGAGCAGCTGCCCGACGGCCTGTTCGGCTACGGCCTGGCGCCCGGCCAGGCCACCGTGCCGGGGCCGATCCTGGAGATCTACGAGGGTGACACCCTGGAGATCACCCTGGTCAACACCACCAACCAGAGGCTGTCCATCCATCCGCACGGGGTGGACTACAGCACCGAGTCGGACGGCAGCCCGTTGAACGCCTCGTTCAACAATCCCGGTGAGACGCGGACGTACGTCTGGCGCACGCGGGAGATGGTCGCCGCGGCCGGCCGGCGGTTCATGCCGGGCAGCGCCGGCTACTGGCACTACCACGATCACGCCATGGGCACCGACCACGGCACCGCCGGGGTGGCGAAGGGCCTCTATGGGGCGCTGATCGTCCGGCGGCGCGGCGACATCCTGCCGGAGAAGCAGTTCACCGTCGTGTTCCACGACATGACGATCAACAACCGGATGGCGCCGGCGACCCCGATGTTCGAGGCGAACCTGGGCCAGCGCGTGGAGTGGATCGCCATCGGGCACGGCAACCTGTTCCACACCTTCCACCTGCACGCGCACCGCTGGGCGGACAACCGCACCGGAATGCTGGAGGGACTGAGCGACCCAAGTCTGGTGATCGACAACAAGGACCTCAACCCGGGCAGCTCGTTCGGGTTCCAGGTGCTGGCCGGGGAGGGCGTCGGGCCCGGCGCGTGGATGTACCACTGCCACGTGCAGAACCACTCCGATGGCGGCATGGCGGGGATCTTCCTGGTGCGCAACGCCGACGGCAGCATGCCGCCGGGCGCCGAGGAGGCGATCCACCGGTTCCAGGGCCACACCCACACGCACGGAAGCTGACCGAACCGAAAGTAGGGACGGGATGACCAGAAAATCACGACGGGCACTTGCCGCGATAGCGGCCTTCGCGGCGCTGATCCCGGCAACGACGGCAGCGGCCGCGCCGAGCACGGCAGCCGCACCACGACCGGCAGCCGCAGCGCAGCCGCAGAAGACCGCGGTCCTGGTGTTCCACGGGCCGGTGGCCGAGCAGCAGGACCCGGTTTCTCGCGCGGTGGACACCATCAAGCAGCTTGGTGCCGCTCATGACATCGATGTCACAGCCACCACGGACCCGGCCGTCTTCACCACGGCCGGGCTGTCCGCGTACCGCAGCGTGGTCTTTCTTTCCGCGACGGGCGCCGCGCTCAACCGCGACCAGGAGTCGGCGCTGCAGAGCTACATGAAGGCCGGCGGCGGCTTCGTCGGCATCGCCGACGCCGCCCGCGCCCAGGTCGACTCGGCCTGGTTCACCGGCCTGATCGGCACCCGCCCGGCGGGCGCCATCCCGGTGGCCGAGCCGGTGGCCGCGGTGACCGCCAGCGGCGAGAACCCGCCGACCGAGTCCAAGGAGAAGCTGTCCGACGGCGACGCCAACACCAAGTGGCTGGTCCGCACCCCGACCGCGTGGGTGGCCTACCAACTGGCCGCGCCCAAGCGGATCACCGGGTACGCGCTGACGTCGGCCAACGACTTCGTCGGGCGGGACCCGAAGGACTGGACCCTGCAGGGCTCTAACGACGGCCAGAGCTGGTCCGATCTGGACCGGCGCACCAACCAGACCTTCGCGGAGCGGTTCCAGACCCGCCGCTTCGACATCGCCACGCCGCAGGAGTTCACCCGCTACCGGCTGAACATCACCGCCAACAGCGGTGAGCCGCTGATCCAGCTCGCCGACCTGCGCCTGTTCACCGGCACGGCCACCGCGCCGCCGCCGACCCCCGTGAACCGGGCGGTGGTCGACATCCTGGACCGCAAACATCCGGCGACCGCGTCGCTGCCCCTGACGATCACCCGGTCCGACCGCTGGGACAACTGGGACCCGAACCCGATCGGCACGGTGCACACTCTCGCCCAGGTCGAGGAGCGGCACTACAACCCGGGGGCGGCCGCGAACGGCGCGTTCCACCCGGTGTCCTGGTGCCGGGACTACGACGGTGGCCGGTCGTTCTACACCGGCATGGGCCACACCGAGGGCAGCTACGGCGAGGAGGCGTTCCGCACGCACCTCACCGGCGCTCTCAACTGGACCACCGGCCGCGTACGCGGCGACTGCCAGGCCACGATCGCCGCGAACTACAAGGTGGAGAGGCTCACCGCGGCCAACCAGACCGGGCAGTTGGACCAGATCGGCGAGCCGCACGGCCTCACCATCGCGCCGGACGGCACGGTCTTCTACGTCGGCAAGGCGGCCTGCCCGAGCGGCCCGATCGCCGACTGGAACGACCCGAACGTCGGCCTGGGCTGCGGCACCATCCACTCGTGGGACCCACGGACCAAGCAGGTCAAACTGCTCACCACCCTTGAGGTGATGGGCAACCGGGGCAGCGGCTCCGAGCTGGTGAAGAACGAGGAGGGCCTGCTCGGCATCGTGCCCGACCCCGCGTTCGCCGAGAACGGGTGGCTCTACGTCTACTGGATGCCACACGAGTCGGTCGACCGGGTACAGCGGGTCGGGCAACGGACCATCTCGCGGTTCACCTACGACCGCCAGGCGCAGACCATCGATCAGGCCACCCGCAAGGACCTGCTGCAGTTCCCGGTGCAGATCCACAGCTGCTGCCACGCCGGTGGCGGCATGGCGTTCGACGCCAAGGGCAACCTCTACGTCGGCTCCGGCGACAACAACTCCTCCGAGGGATCGCAGGGCTACTCCGGCAACAACTGGACCCAGGAGTACCAGGGGATCTCGTTCCAGGACGCCCGCCGCACGTCGGGCAACACCAACGACCTCGCCGGCAAGATCATCCGGATCCACCCGGAGGCGGACGGCACGTACACCATCCCGGAGGGCAACCTGTTCCCACCGGGCACCGAGAAGACCCGGCCGGAGATCTACGTGATGGGCGTACGCAACATCGCCCGCCTGCAGATCGACCCGGTGCACCAGTGGCTGACCGCCGGCTGGGTCGGCCCGGACGCCGCATCGCCCAGCCCCACCCTGGGCCCGGCCAAGTACGAGACCGCCACCATCATCACCTCGGCCGGTAACCAGGGCTGGCCGTACTGCATGGGCAACCGGCAGCCGTACCGGGATCGCAGCAGCACCGACGCGACAGTGCTGACCGGCTGGTACGACTGCGACAACCTGAAGAACACCTCCCCGCGTAACACCGGTCTGGTGGACATCCCCGCGGCCCGGGACAACATGATCTGGTATTCGCCGGACGGCGGCGGCCCGGTGTTCCCCAAGCGGACCGACGGCAGCGGCCTCCCGACCTACGTCGCGGCCGACGCCACCTACACGCAGCCGTACCTGCGGGGCGGCGGGCAGGCCATCATGTCCGGCCCGACGTACCACCGCGAGCTCGTCGACACCAACAGTGGCGTTGCCTGGCCGGAGCACTGGGACGGCAAGTGGTTCATCGGCGACCAGTCGAACGCGACCAACCGGGTCGCGGTCACCGTCGACCCGGCCGGCGTGCCGCAGGCCGCTCCGCCGGTGTACGCCGAGTCGCTGCGGGCCATCATCCCCGGCGGCAACGGTGACGCCCGGCTGCAGAGCTGGATGGACGCCAAGTTCGGCCCGGACGGCGCGCTCTACCTGCTCGACTACGGCGGCGGGTTCTTCAGCCTGCACGACAACCAGAAGCTGATCCGGGTCACCTACACCGGTGGTGCTCCCACCCCGGCGCCGGCCGCGACCTCGGTCGCCGTGCAGAACAAGCCGTTGACCATCGCCTTCAACGGCTCCCGCTCCGGCGGCGTCAGCCACCGGTGGGAGTTCGGCGACGGCGCCACGTCGACCGAGGCGAACCCCCGGCACACGTACGCCAAGGTCGGCACCTACACGGCGAAGCTGACCGTCACGTACGCCGACGGCGAGACGGCGACCGTGCAGACCACGGTCACGGTGGGCTGCGCGGTGCCGGACAGCCGGCAGAACGTGTGGCTCGGCGACACGGACACCGGGGTGCCCAGTCGTACGGTCGGGCAGGGCTGCACCATCAACGACCTGATCGACGACGAGAGCACCTGGGCCGACCACAACGGATTCGTCCGGCACGTGAGCACGGTGACCCGTGTGTTGCAGGACGACGGTCTGCTCAATGCCCGCGAATCCGGCACGCTGACCCGCCTGGCCGCCGCGTCCGATATCGGCCGGGACGGACACACCGGGTACGAGCCCCTCTACGACGGCACCCCGGAGTCGCTGCTCGGCTGGCAACAGGCGCCGACGGGATCGTTCAGCATCCAGCCGGACGGGGCGCTGCGCTCCAGCGGCGGCATGGGCATGCTCTGGCACACCAAGGAGTTCGGTGACTTCTCGGTGCGGCTGCAGTTCAAGGACATCGCACCGGGCACGAATCGGGCCAACACCGGCGTCTTCACCCGATTCCCGGACCCGCGGATCCCGCTGGAGCAGCGGCCCGAGGGCAGCTGCGGCACAGTCGGATCGGCTCGTACCTCCCAAGCCTGGGTGGCGATCTTCTGTGGACACGAGATTCAGATCTACGACGGCGAGACCGGTGAGCCGCAGAAGACCGGATCGGTCTACAACTTCGACTCCGTGCCGCTCGCCCAGGCCGGCGTGACTCCGAAGAACCAGTGGAACGACTACGAGATCCGCGTCGTCGGGCAGCACTACACGATGATCCGCAACGGTGTGGTGATCAACGAGTTCGACAACACCCCGGGCAAGCAGTCGTCCCGGGCCGGCGACCCGCCGACCGACCTGCGGCAGTTCCTCCGCGGCTTCATCGGCCTGCAGAACCACGGTGACAACGACCTGACCGAGTTCCGCAACGTCCGCGTGCGGGAGCTCTAGGAGTGACGATGACCCGACGACTGACGGCCGCGCTGGCGGCGCTCCTGCTCACGGTGATCCCGTTGGCAGCGACGCCCGCCTCCGCCGCCCCGCGCGTCGCCGCCGACCAGGTGTTGACCTGGACCGCCGACGACAACATCACCCGCTACAAGTCCGCACCCACCTCGGCCGTGGCCGGTGCCACCACCATCATCTGGGAGAACAGCGCGGCCACCGGCAACACCACCGGAATGCCGCACACGCTGACCTTCGACACCTCCACCGAGGGTTACAACCACGACGTCACGCTCAACATCCTGGCCAGCCCGTTCGACGCCAACGACGGCCGCCACCAGGCGACCGTCAACCTGACGCCGGGCCGGTACCGCTACTTCTGCTCGATCCCCGGCCACAGCCAGATGGTCGGTGAGCTGGTGGTCACCGAGGGCGGAGGCGGCGGCGACACCACACCGCCGACGGTCGCCGGCACCGTGGCCGGTGAGCGCGACCAAGACGGCAACTACCTCGGTGCGGCCACGGTGACCGTCACGGCCACCGACGCCGACTCCGGCGTGGACACCGTCGAGTACCAGGTCGACGACACCAGCTTCCTGCCGTACACGCAGCCGGTGCAGGTGACCGCGATCGGCGACCACTCGGTGCAGTTCCGGGCCACCGACCAGGCCGGCAACACCAGTGCCGTCGGCTCGGTGTCGTTCCGGATCGTCGAGCCGGGGGAGGAGGACACCACCGCGCCGGTGGTGACGGCGACCCTGGCCGGCGACCCGGACGGCGACGGCAACTACATCGGTACGGCGACGGCCACGCTGACCGCCACCGACACCGGGTCCGGCGTCGCCACCATCGAGTACTCGCTGGACGGGGCCGAATTCACCGCGTACGCGAACCCGATCGTCGTGACCGCGGTCGGGATGCACATGCTGCACTACCGGGCGACCGACGTCGCCGGGAACACGTCAGCCGAGCAGATGTCCCACTTCACTGTCGTCGCACCGCCGGCCGAGGACACCACGCCACCCGCAGCGGCTGCGACGGTCGCCGGCGAGCGCAACAGCGACGGCGCGTACGTCGGCGGCGCGACAGTCACCGTCACCGCGACCGACGACGACTCGGGTGTGGCGTCGATCGAGTACGCGCTCGACAGTGGTGGCTGGACCGCGTACACCGGCCCGGTCTCCGTCCGGACCGTCGGCGCCCACACCCTGCGGTACCGGGCGATCGACACCGCCGGGAACGCCTCCACCGAGCAGTCGACGACGTTCACGGTGGTGGCCGACGGCACCGACGGCTGCGCCGACTCGGACACCCGAGCCACGGTGATCATCGACGGCGACGACACCGGGGTGGCCAACGTCGACACCGGCGACGGCTGCACCATCAACGATCTGATCGACGAACACGCCGACTACCCAGGCCACGCCGATTTCGTCCGGCACGTCGAGGCGGTCACGACCGCGCTCGTGACCGGCGGCACGCTCAACCGGCGGCAGCAGGGCGCCATCGTCCGGGCTGCGGCCCGATCGGACGTCGGCGCATGAGTCCTCGAATCTCATCGACAGGGAGTACAACGATGCCCGGACGTACCGTCGTCAAGCTCGCCACCGTGAGCGCCGTCGTCGCCGCCTCGGTGTTGGCGGTGGCGCCCACCGCACACGCCGACCTGGTCACCCACTGCATCGGCACCGGCGGTGCCGTGACCGTGCCCAACGACCTGTTGGTGCCGGCGGGCCAGTCGTGCGCGCTGACCGGCACCACGATCACCGGCAACGTCACCGTCGCGGCCGGCGGCAACCTGGTGGTTGCCGGTGGCCGGGTCAGCGGCGAGATCCGCGTTGCCGCGGACGGCTACCTCGACGCCACCGAGACGACCATCGACGGCCAGGTGGTGCTGGCCGCCGGCGGCTACGGCGTCTTCCTCAAAGACGCCCGCAGCGGCAACGTGACCGTGCGGCCGAAGGGCTCCGCGACCATCGACAGCTTCCTGTTCGTGGAGGAGTCGACGATCGTCGGGACGGTCAACGCGGGCGCCGGTGAGGTGCGGCTCGACCGTGGCACCCAGGTGGAACGTAACGTCAGCAGCACCGGCACCTACTACACCGACGTGCACGACTCCTTCGTCGACGGCACGCTGTCGGTGCTGAACAGCGCCACCGGCAGTGTGGTGTGCGGCAGCGCGGTCCGTGGCCAGGCCACCTTCGCCGGCAACCTGGGTGGTGTGCAGCTCGGCCCGAACGGCACCCTCGACAGTTGCGCCTCCGGCGGCTACTGGGGCCGGGACGTCAGCATCACCAGCACCACCGGTGGCGTCAGCGTCGACGACAACATCATCGACGGCCAGCTGACCGTGACGTCCAACGACCCGGCCGCCCAGGTGGCCGCGAACAACCGGATCCGCGGCGGCGTGACCGGCGACCAGGCCGCCGCGACCACCAACCGGGCCGCCCGGATGGCCGCCCCGGACCGGGAGGACGCCGGCGATCAGCGGGCCGAGACCCGTCGTACCTCGGCGGTGCAGGAGGCCACCGCGGCCGGCGACGCCCGGCTCTAGCTGCTCGACGCGACGGCGGCCGGCCACCTCGGATCGAGGGTGACCGGCCGCCGCCGTCGTACCGCGTCGCGGCCCGTGCTTGCGTGTCGGTGCCGGCGTCGGCAGAATCCCCGGTCGTGACGGAAGATCACGAGCCGGAGCACGGCGAAGACGAGACGGTCATCGAGAACTACGTCGCCGAGTGCCCCATCGACGCGGAGCTGGCCGATCAGCTGATCGGCCTGGCCGACCTGCCGTGGAACGATCCGGACGCCACCAGCCGGGCGATGCGCGCTCTCGGCTGGACCGCCGACGCGGCGCCGACCGACGAAACTCGCATCGTCACCGCGGCCGGTCACGCCATCTACGGCGACTACTGCCTCTACATGCCCTTCGTCCACTACTACACGGTGGGTGGAGAGCTGTGGCCGGATGACTTCTGGGGCTCGCAGCCCGGCTGGTCGAGCCAGCGGGACGCCGGTCGCCAGGATTTCGAGGCGTGCGTCGACGCCGCGATCGACCGGTTCACCGAACGGCTCGGCCCCCCGGAGTGGGACGTCCGGACCGACGGCAGGAACATCTCCGTCGGCGGCTACTCCTGGCGGTACGCCGCCTGGCGGCGGGCCGGCAACATCCTTGTCGTCGGCCCGACCCTGGACGGCTACTCCTACTCCCAGGACGAGGAAGCCGTCGTCTACATCGGTCAGTTCGCGCAGGACCGCCCGTTCCCGGACGCTGCCGACTTCCGCAGCCTCATGCGTACGGGTTGATCGTCGACCCCGAGGCCGATACACGACGCCCTGACCAGGGGGTGCAGCTTCCCACCCGATAATCCATCGCGCCCGTGGGTGCCTGAGTGCTACGAAGGGAAAGTGCCTGACCTTGATGCCACGTCCCTGGAGACTCCGCGGTTGTTGTTGCGCCGCTGGCACAGCGATGATCTGGACGGGTTCGCCGCAGTCAACGCGCAGCCCGAGGTGATGCGTTACATCCACGACGGCCGCACCCTGGACCGGGCCGGGACCGCGGAGCGTCTAGCCACCTACCAGCGGCACTGGGACGAACAGGGCTTCGGCCTGTACGCGGTGCAGATCAAGGAGACCGGCGAGCTGGCCGGTTTCACCGGACTGGCGGTGCCGACCTTCCTGCCGGAGATCATGCCGGCGGTGGAGATCGGCTGGCGGCTCGGCCGCGCGTACTGGGGCCGGGGCCTGGCTACCGAGGCTGCCCAGGCCGTTGTCGCCCACACTCGTGCCGAGCTCGCCCTGCGGCGGCTGGTCAGCATCCACGTCGTCGGCAACGAGGCGTCCGCGCGGGTGATGGTCAAGCTGGGCATGTCGCTGGAGCGCGAAACCGTGCGGCCGGACACCGGCCGCCGGGTCCGGGTCTACGCGATGGACCTGTAGACAGATCTTCGCGGCCAGGCCCGAGGCCGCCGACACGAAGGGCGGCAAGAAGGGGACGTTCAGCACGAAGGCCAGCCAGAAAGGCGGCCGGCGGTGACCGTCGGTCACCTCGATGGCGGCGGATGCGGTGGTGAGCGGTATACCTCAGAGTCATATTCATACCTCTGAGGCATACCGCTCACCAGCACATCAACATGGCGGGCAGCCAAAGCGGATGGCGAGGGCCCTTCGCAGACCGGTGAGGTCAGTGGGCGTGCGGCAGCCCGCTCAACTCCGGCTTGCCGGGCGGGACCAGGGCCGGAACGAGGATGGCTGCCACAGTGGCGGCGATGGCCGTCGCGGTGTAGGCGTCGGTGAATCCGTCGATGGAGGGCGCACTGGTGAGCCCGGCTGCGGCGAGGGTGGAGGCCGTCGCGACGCCGATGGCGCCGCCCAGTTCGTGGAAGGTGTTGAGCACGCCCGAGGCGAGACCCTCCTCTCCGTGGTCGACGTGTGCCAACGCGGACGTGGCGGCGGTGACGAACACGGGGCCGACTCCGGCCGCGGCGATGACGATCCCGGGCAGCAGCCCGGTGTAGACCGTGCCGTCGGCAGAGAGTTGCGTGAGCAGTCCCGTGCCCACTGCGACCAGCGCGAGGCCGATGGCGGCGACTGGCCGCGTGCCGATGCTGGCGACCAGGCGGCCGGCCAGGTGCGCCCCAACTCCGGTGGCCAGTGCGGCGGGCAGGAACAGCAGTCCGGTCTCCATCGCGCTGAGGTGGCGTAGATGCTGCAGGTACAGCGAGCCGAGGAAGAACACTGAGATCAGCAGCCCAGATCCGATGAGCATCAGGAACGCGCCCGCGACCACGGGTCGGCGGGCCAGCATCCCTACGTGCATCAGCGGGTTACGGACTGTCCGTTCGATGACGACGAACACCGCGTACAGCAGGGCTGCGGCAGCCAGCGGCACCAGGGTTGCGGCGCTGCCCCAGCCGGCGTCGCCGGCGGTGACCAGCCCGTAGATGAGCGAGCCGGTGGCGGCGGTGACGGCCAGCGCTCCGAGGATGTCGATGCGCTGCTTGTCGCGGTGCGCTCGCAGGGTGGCGGGGACGGTCGCCGGGAGGAACGCCAGCACGGTGGCGCCGATCGGCACGTTGACGAAGAAGGCCCATCGCCAGCCGGGACCGGCGGTGAGGACGCCGCCTGCCAGTACCCCGGCGGCGAAACCGATGCCGCCGAGCCCTGCCCACACGCCGAGCGCCTTGTTGCGCTCGCGGCCATGGAAGGTGGCGGTGACGGTCGACAGCGCCGCGGGGGACAGCAGAGCCGCCCCGATACCCTGTGCGATGCGTCCGCCGATCAGCAGCGTCTCGTTCTGGGCAAAACCGGTGCCGAGCGAGGCGATGGTGAAGACCGTCAGCCCGATGAGCATCATCCGGCGGGCTCCGAAGAGATCGGCGAGCCGTCCGCCGAGCAGCATCAGCCCGCCGAAGAACAGTGTGTAGCTGGTGATTGCCCAGGTGAGCGCGGTGCGCTCCAGTCGCAGGTCAGCGCCGATCTCGGGGAGGGCGACGTTCACCACGGTCACGTCGAGGATCAACATGAACTGGGCCACGCTGATCAGCGCGAGCGCCGCCCAGCGGCGCGGATGTGCCGAGGCCTCGGTCGTCGGTGGGCTGTGCAGCGCAGGTGAGGGTTGAGGCATCGGGCGTTCCGTTCCTTGTGATTGGAGGGGCACCGCAGCGATCACGGTGTCCGGCCGGACGTAAGTCGTACAGGCCTGTTCGGCTTTGAAGGTACCCCACGGGGGTGGGAAGTTGAACAGTGGTGTTCGACTACTTGTATGATCTGGCCATGGCGCGCACCAGAGACCACGGAGACCGAGTGGCCGGGACGCCCAGGAGGGCCGACGCGGAACGCAACATCGCGGCGATCATCACCGCCGCCGCCGAGTGTTTCGCCCGTGACCCGGATGCCAGCATGACCACCATCGCCAAGGCTGCCGGTCTGGGCCGGGTCACCCTGTACGCGCATTTCCCGTCCAGGGAGCAACTACTGAGGACGGTGCTCGCCGAGACGATCGCCGAGAGCGCCGGCATCATCGAGGCCGTTTCACCTGATGAAGGGCCGCCCGCCGAGGTGTTCGCTCAGTTGATCCGATCCTGTTGGCCGCTGCTCAGCAGGTTCGGCAGCCTGCACGTCGCCGTGCAGCGTGCCCTGCCCGCCGACGAAGTGCGCCGCCGCCACGATCAGCCGTTGGCCCATGTCGAGCGGCTCGTCGCCCGTGGTCAGGCGGAGGG
Organism: Micromonospora sp. DT201; assembly: GCF_049841575.1. Classification (NCBI taxonomy): domain Bacteria; kingdom Bacillati; phylum Actinomycetota; class Actinomycetes; order Micromonosporales; family Micromonosporaceae; genus Micromonospora; species Micromonospora sp. DT201. The sequence goes on from NZ_JBNCKP010000009.1 coordinate 132,889, forward strand.
TGCCTTCCGTACGGACCTGCCGGTCGAATGGCTGGTCACGACCGTCTACACACTGCTGCACGCGGCCGCAGACGAGGCCGCCGCCGGGCGGCTGGCCACAGAGTCCGTCGGCGAGATCCTCGAAAAGACCCTGTTGGCCATGCTGAGGCCCGAGTAGAAGCATCGGGGTGTCGATCCGGCGCCGCCCTCGCAACCCAGATCATCCAGGCGCACCACGGCATCCACGTGTCTGTCCGCGTCGTGTCGCGTCCGTTGCCGGCGGATTCGGGTCAGATCGGGGCGAGTTCCGGGATGCCGTAGTGCTGGTCCAGCACCTGCATGGCGGCGCCCGCCGCGATGACGTCGGCACCCAGACTGGACAGGGTCACCTTCGTGGTGAGCCAGGCCGTGCGTCGCACGTCCGCCCGAACGGCGTCGGCGACTGCCGCGAGATAGGTCTCCGGGTGCCGGAGGAGATCCGCGCCCGCCAGCACCACGTGTGCGAGGTCGAGCGTCTGGAGCAGGTTGACGACGCCCACTGCCACGACGTGTGCGGCGCGTGCGACGTCTCCGGCCTCGGCGGCGTGGTTGTGCACGATCTCCAGGCAACCGTGGCGACCGCAGACGCAGCGGGGCCCGTTCAGGTCGACGACCGTGTGGCCGAATTCTCCGGCGTTGGTGTGCGCGCCCCGGTGGGCTGTGCCGCCCAGCCAGAAGCCGCCGCCGATGCCGGACTCGATCATGATGAGAGCCGCGTCGCCGAACGTCGCCCCGTGCCGCCAGGCCTCGGCCGTGATCCCGGCGGTGACGTCCTTGTCGAGGTGCACGGGCAGGCCCAGGTGTTTCTCGGCGATCTCACGCAACGGCACGTCGTGCCAGTGGCGCAGCCCGTGGGCGCCGCGGACCAGGCCGTGGGCGTGGTCCAGCGGGCCGATCATGCCGATGCCCACGCCGGTGAGTTGGCCGCCTCCGAGGTCGTCGACGCCGGTCATCGCCTTGATGCCGGATGCCAGGGCGTCGAGAAGCTGCGGTGGGGTGAAGTCGCCGGGTAGCGGACTGACCGCCGAGTGATGCACGGTGCCGGCGAGGTCGACCAGGACGAGCCGCAGCGTGCGCCGGGCGACGTGGGCGCCGATCGCGTACCGGCTGTGGGGGACGAGTTCGTAGACGACCGCGGGCTTGCCGACGCCGGGGCGGCGGACGCCGGTGGGACGGATCAGGCCGTCGACGGTCAGGCGGGCGATGACCTTGGAGACGGCCTGCGGCGTCAAGCCGGTGGCCTGGACCACGGTCGACCGCTCGAACGTTCCGACGGTACGCCCCACCGCCATGACCAGCGCTTGGTTGTAGCCGCGTAGGAAGTTGACGTCCGCAGTGATGCGAGTCATCTCACCACCCTATTACGCAACGCTGTTGCTAAATTCTCTCGGTGATCGAGTTGAGCAGAGGTCGACGGACGGCGGCGCTTGTCGCACTGGCACTGGGTGGCGTCGCGATCGGCCTGACCGAGTTCGTGGCGATGGGTCTGCTGCCCGACATCGCGCGCGATCTGCTCTCCCAGGAGTACGCCCGGTCGTCGTCGGGCGCGGTCGCCCAGGCCGGCTGGATGATCACCGCGTACGCGCTCGGCGTGGTCGTGGGCGCGCCCCTGATCGCCGCGCTGAGCGCGCGCCTGCCCCGCAAGAAGCTCGTCCTCGGGCTGCTGGTGCTCTTCGCTGTTGGCACTGTCGCGTCCGCGATCGCCCCCACCTTCGACCTGGTGCTGGTGGCTCGGTTCGCGGCGGCGCTGCCGCACGGCGCGTACTTCGGAGCGGCCGGCCTGCTCGCGGCGACGCTGATGGGCCCCGGTAACGAGGCCCGTGGTTTCGCCATCGTGCTCAGCGGCCTGACCGTGAGCAACGTGGTCGGCGTACCCCTCATCACCCGGCTCGGGCAGACGGCCGGCTGGCGTGCCGCGTACCTGATCATCGCCGGCGTCTTCGTGCTCACCCTGCTGGCGGTGCTGGCTGTCGTCCCGGAGGTCGCCGCCGCGGTCGACGGCTCGCCGGCCGCCGAGCTGCGGGCGCTGCGAACCTCGCAGGTCTGGCTGGTCGCCGCGACGGGCGCGGTCGGTTTCGCCGGGTTCTTCGCGGTGAACACCTACATCGCACCGGTCACCACCGACGTCGCCGGACTCTCCGCCGCGACGGTGCCGTGGGCGCTGGTCGCGGTCGGTCTCGGCATGACCGTCGGGAATGCCCTGGGCGGCTGGCTCGCGGACCGCGACCTGCGGCGCAGCATGATCATCGGATTCGTCGCGATGATCGTCAGTATCGCCGCGTTCAGCCTCGTCGCGTCGACCCGGGCCGGCCTGTTCGTGGGCGCGTTCCTGGTCGGCGCGACAAGCCTCTACCTCGGCCCGGTCCTGCAGGCACGCCTGATCACCGTCGCCCCGGGAGCGCAGCTGATGGGGGCGGCGGTCAACCAGTCGGCCATGAACATCGCGAACAGCCTGGGCGCCGCCCTGGGCAGCGTCGCCATCGCCGCCGGGTTCGGTTACCTCGCACCGGCCCGGGTCGGCGTCGTCCTGGGCATCCTCGGGCTGGCCCTGGGAGTGGTCAGCTTCGCCGCCGGGCGACGCGTGCAGGAGCGGGTTCCGGCCACCGTCGCGAGGTGAGGTGGCCTTGCTGCCGACTCTCGGTCAGTTCACCTCTCTGGCGAGCAGGTCGCCGACGGCGGCGCGGACCGGATCGGGGTTCGACCAGCTCCAGTTCGGGTGCGCACGGTTGGTGAGCAGGGCGAGGACGAGTTTGCGGTTGGGGTCGACCAGGAGCGAGGGGCCGGCGAAGCCGGTGTGGCCGAAGGTCCGGGTCGAGGCGAGCCGGCCCATGAACCAGGCCTGGTTGAGGACGACCCCGAGGCCGTGGGCCGACGTCCGGTTGGGCCGCTCGGGGTCGACGGCCGGTTTCCCGGCGTTCTGGTTGGTGAGCATCCGGCGCACCGTCGCCGCGGCGAGGATCCGCTTGCCCTGGTGGGTGCCCCCGGCCAGGAGCATCTGACCGATCGCGGCGAGATCGGTGGCGGACGCGAAGATCCCGGCGTGACCGGCGACGCCGCCGAGGTGGTTGGCGACATCGTCGTGGACGGTGCCACGGAGCAGGCCCCGGGACGAGCGGGCGTCGGTGGCGACGAGGCGGCTGGCCTTCGCGTTGCCGGACAGCCAGGTGTTGGGGCTGAAACCGGTGTCGCGTAGGCCGAGCGGGCCGGTGAGGTTGCTCTTGAGCGCCTGGTCGAGCCGCTGACCGGTGACCTTCTCGACGATCTTGCCGGCGACCATGAGCCCGACACTGGAATAGCGGAACGTGTCACCTGGCACGGCGCCGGAGACCAGCCCGGTGGTGAGCACGGCGTTCCAACGCGCCGCGTTGTCGGCAAGTCCGGTGACCTTGGCGCCGACGGGGAGGCCGCTGGTGTGGGTGAGCAGCATCTCGACGGTGATCCGTTCCTTGCCCGCTCCGGTGAAGGCAGGCAGGTAGTCGCGGACCGGTGCCCCCAGCTCGACACGCCCCTTGTCGACCTGCTGCAGCAGCAGGATGGCCGTGTACACCTTCGTGACCGAGGCGAGGTCGAAGATGGAGTCGGGGCGCATCGCGACCCGCTTGCTCGCCGTGAGGAGCTTCGGGCCAGCGGCGTAGCGCAGCGCCTCCCCGACGGCGGTGTGCACCGTCGTCTTCCCATCGACCAGGACGACAGCGACAGCACCGGGGAAGCCCTTGTGCGTGACGGCCTGCGGTGTGGCGGGCAGCTGCTTGCGAAGCAGTGCGGTCACGTCCTGCGCGTAGCCGGCCTGCCCGGCGGGCGCGGCACCGCCGCCCGGGGAGGCGGTGGCGCTCGGCGCGCCGGAGGGTGGCGTGGTGTTCCCGGCCGAGCCGAACCCCACCCGGTTCCCGGCGGCGTCGGTCGCGGTCACCGCGTCGCCGGGACCGGCCGCATCGGGCCCCAGCGCGTCGTTGTCACCGCAGCCGGTGAGGGCGGAGGCTGCGGCGGCCAGGCCGGCTCCGAGCAGGGTACGACGTGCAACGGGCATGCCGGAGATCGTGACAGTTGACATGCACGCGCGCCAATCGACCCGTCCGATCGTCGAACGCGTCCACCCCATCGGTCAACAGGTGGTCACCCGGCGGACACCGTCGGTTGGCGTTCGGCGGTTGTGCGACGATCGTCGGGCGTCACGTCGAACGACCATCCGCACCCTTGGAGAGCACGATGTCCCTCTCCCCATCCCGGGTCTTCGCCGAGCTGAACGCGGTGCGCCCCCCCGGGCAGCCGTCCCCGATGATGGGTACGGCAGTCGTGGTCGGCGGCAGTGTCGCCGGCTTGCTGGCCGCCCGCGTGCTGTCCGACTACGCCACCAGCGTCGTCATCATCGACCGGGACGACCCGCAGGTGACCGGAGCGCGTCCCGGCGTACCCCAGGGGACGCAGCTGCACGCGCTGCTGCCCGGCGGCCTCCTCCAACTGGAGCTCCTGTTCCCGGGATTCCGCGACCAGGCAGTGGCCCGCGGTGCGGTCGAGGCACCGCCTGCGGCCCGGCGAAACTACCTCGACGGCCGGCCGAAGGTCGTCGTCCCCGACGACGCCGACAGCCTGGCGGGCAGCAGGCCACTCCTGGAGGGCTTGATCCGCCAGCAGGTGCTTCGACTGCCCAACGTCAAGACGGTCACCGCCCGTGCCACCGGTCTGGTGTTCGACGGCAGCGCGGTCACCGGGGTCCGTTACGACGTCGGTGGGGCGCCCGGCGTCGAGAGCGGTGACCTGGTGGTGGACGCCATGGGGCGGTCGAGCAAACTGTCGGCCTGGCTGGAGCAGGCCGACTGGGACAGGCCGGGCACGCGGCGAGTGACCGTGCACCTGAACTATGCGACCGCCCTGTTCCGACGCCCGGACGTGGACCCGGCCTCGACGGTCGTCCTGGCACTGCACACCCCGAAGATGGCCTCGGACGTGGCCGGCGCCGCGTTCTTCGCGATCGAGGATGGCCGGTGGATGGCCATGATGGCCGGATACGGCGACAACCGTCCCGGCCAGACCGCGGAGGATTTCGTCCGCCGGCTACGGGAGCAGTTCCCACCCGAGTTCGGCGATGTCGCCGGCCAGGAGCTGCTCGGCGACGTTCAGACCTACCACCATGCCGACAGCCGGCGACGGGACTTCCACGCGCTGAAGAGGTTTCCGGCCGGGCTCGTCAGCGTCGGCGACGCCGTCGCGTCCTTCAACCCGGTGTACGGGCAGGGAATGACGGCGGCGGGCCTGCACGCGGCCTGCCTGTCGACGTACCTGCGGTCCGGCCCGGATCTGACCGTGCCCGCGCACCACTACCTGGCTCTGCAGAAGGTCGTGGTCGACGCCGCATGGTCGACGTCGACCTCCGCCGACCTCGCGCTTCCCCACGTCGACGGGCCCTACCCGCGCGGCTACCGGATCACCGGCTGGGCCAGCAGGCAGATCCTCAACGCGACCGTCACGGACGTGGCGACCGCCCGACGGTTCAACGAGGTCGTCTCCATGCGGGAGCACCCGCTCACGCTGGCCAGGCCCGGCGTGCTCCTGGGTGCCCTACGTGCCAACCGCCGCGCACGCTGACGGTTGGCACGTCCCGTGCACAGCCAGTCCGACGACCGTGATCTGAATGAGTCCCATCGACACCGCAGTTACCCTTCTACGAACGCATCGCGTACAGCGAGCTGGTCAAACCTGACCCGCGCATTCCTCGGCGCGGCGTCCCCGCTGGTCTGCACTTTCAGAGTTGCTGTCGGGCTCGGAGTGTCCTCGACGATGACCACTTCCGTCACACCGGCCGGCAGGTCGGCAGGCCATCCCGCATCGTCGGTCGGATCACTGGTCAAGAGGCGCGCGGCACGTCCAATCAGGCCCGTGTCGGTGGCCCGCACTGGCCGCCACACCATCAACGCTGGCCTGGTCGGCTGTATGACGGACACCCGCAAAGGCGCGGCCGTGCGCGGTGGTGCTCAGCTGCCGTCCGGTCGTCGGCAGCGCCTGGGCCGGTCACTGACCGATCCACATGTGCAGGAGGTCTTCTTTGTCCACGATGCGACGCTCGGAGAGCTCGGCGAGTAGCTCCAGATGGACGGGTCCGTCGAAGATCTCCGCCCGGTCGGGACGCAGCGCCCCGCCGAGACCCAAGGCCGGGACAAAGCCATAGATGGTGTCGGGGCCTACCGGGCCACGCAGTGCGAGTATCCGATCGAACAACGGCTTCTTATCGGCGCCGTGCAGGTCAACACTGCGGCGGTCCTGGCACATCAACAGCGCGTAGAGCCGGTCATCGCGGCGATCGTCTGACATCGCGCGGCCCGCCCGATCCGTATGGACCACCCACCCGTGCTGCGCAGTGATCGTCAACCGCGAGCCCGTCTGCTGTCCCCACACCTGCAAATCGCCGAACGCACTGCGGCTCACGGCAATCCATCGCTCTTCTCTCGGTAGGGCAAGGCCGCTTGTCCATGCGTCGACCGCCGGCTGCCACACCTCGGGATCACACAACCAGAACGATCCGTTACCGAAGCCGGCGAATCCATACCGACGCCAACACGCCAGCAGTAGATCGGGCACCACTCCTGCAAACTGAGCCAGCCGATCAGCGTGGACCGGAGCGGAATAGGTTGGAGGTCCCCATATCTCAGCCAACTCGGCTACATCATCATCCACCATCGGTGCGCCTCCCCCTCGTGCCACGAACCACCTGCCTGCCTGCCTGCCTGCCCGACCGAAGCGCCGCGGCCCGTTCGCCGAGTGTCGCGGCATCCCGCAACAGCCCGTGGCTGCCGCAGACGATGTCACACCATCCGGCGTTGTTGCGGGCCGCCGCCACCCGATCGTCCTCCAGCACGACGGGCAACCTGGCACGCTTGGACTACCCTCGCGCCGTGGAAAGCGCAGAGATTGATGCACCTATCGTCGGCGTCACCGTCTATCCGGACCGGGCTCGGGTCACCCGCCGGGGCAGTCCTCGGTTGACCGCCGGCGAGCACCGCGTACGCATCGCGCCACTCCCACTCGGCCTGCGGCGCGACTCCATCCGGGTCGGTGGTCGGGGCGCGGCCACGGTACTCGGTGTGGACGTGACCACCTGGCGGCAGGCCCGCAGCGCCGACGCGCAGATCGTCGGACTCGAGCAGCGACACCGGGAGCTGAACGACGAGTTGGCCGAGGTCGGGGACGCGGACGGAATCGAGGAACAGCGCGGGGAGTTCCTCACCCGGTTGGCCGAGCGCGCCGGTGGCACGTACGCCCGGGCGTTGGCCTCCGGCGACGCGGCGCCGACCGACGTGGCGGCCTTCACCGACTCGGTGGCGGGTCAGCTCGCCGAGTCACGCAGCCGGCGGCGCGGGCTGTCTCGGCGGCGCACCGAGTTGGCCGCGGAGTTGGCCGCGGTCGAGCGCGACCTGAACGCCGCGCGCGGCAAGCGGACGCCGGACCGGTTGGCCGCCGAGGTGACGGTCTCGGTGGCGGCCGACGGCGCGGAGTTGGAGCTGGAGCTGACCTACCTGGTCGACGGTGCGGTGTGGCGGCCCTCGTATGACCTGCGGCTGGTCGAGGACACCATGACCGTCACCTGGTTCGGGTTGGTCAGCCAGAGCACCGGAGAGGACTGGCCGGAGTGCGAGCTCCAGCTCTCGACCGCCCGGCCGGCCGCGACGACCGGCGTACCCGAATTGTCGCCCTGGTATCTCGACCGGTTTCGGCCGGCGTCAGCCGGGGCCGCGGCGGCGACCGTGCCGGTCGGGATGCCGCCCCCGGCACCGGGCGGGGCGCCGGCCCGGTCCGCAGCGCCCCGGCCGCGGTTGCAAGAGAGCGTCGCCCAGGTCGAGCAGGGCGTCAGCGCGGCCACCTATCGGCCGGCCCGGCCGGCCGCCGTGCCGGCCGATGGCAGCGCGCACCGAGCCACCATCGCCGTGCTGGAGCTGCCAGCCCGACTGGACCACGTGACCGTGCCGGTCCGCGCCGCCGAGGCGCACCTGCGTGCCACGGTACGCAACACGTCAGATCACACGATGCTGCCCGGTCCGGCGGCGGTGTTCCACGGCGCCGATTTCGTCGCGGCCACCGGGCTGCCGATGTGGGCGCCGGGCGAGGAGATCGAGCTGGGGCTCGGGGTCGACGACCGGCTGCGGGTGGAGCGGAAGCTGCACCGGCGCTCGGAGACCAAGGCCACGCTCGGGTCGACGCGGCGGCGGGAGGTGGACTACCGGATCACCGTCGCCAACCACACACCCCGGTCGGCGACGGTCGAGGTACGCGACCAGTTGCCGGTGTCCCGCGACGAGGCGGTGGTGGTGCGGGAGACGAACCTGACGCCGGCTCCGGCGGAGCGTACGGAGCTGGGAGAGCTGGCCTGGCGGCTGTCGCTCGCGCCGGGCGACAGCGGTGAGATCGCCATCGGCTTCCGCGTGGAGTTGGCCAAGGGGGTGGAACTGACCGGCTGGCGGGAGTAGGCACCGAGTGATGATTCAGGGTCGGGCCTAGCGGGGAAGCTTGCGCAGGATGTCGACGACGAAGCGGTGGTCGTCCAGCTGCGGAAGCCCGGAGACGCCGACCCAGCCCACCACGCCGGTGCCGCGAACGCGCAGGGGAAGCGCACCCCCGGCCGCCGCGTAGCGGGAGGCCGGCAGACCGAACCTCTCGGTCAGCGTCACCTGCTTGTCCTGGCACAGGCGGGCCATGTATAGCGACGAGTGCTCGAACCGCATCACCACTCGCCCCTTGCGGCGCAGCCAACCGTCGTTGTCCGCCGTCGACCCGGGCAGGCCACAGTGGAACAGCTGGCGGCCGGCCCGCCACACGCCAACCGAGACCGGCAGCCGCTGCTCACTCGCGGCGGCGACGGCGAGCATCCCCAGCTCGTACGCGTCCGTCTCGGACAGGCCGGCGAGCTCCAGCTCGGCCTCCTCGCGCAGCAACTCGTCAAGCGTCGGCCACGGGTCACGGTCAACTGACATGTGCTTCTCCTCGTTCGACGGTGGCAAAGTCGGTCACCAGGCGCAGGGCGCGTAGTCCTTCAGGAAACAGCCGTACAGGTCCTCGCCCAGCTCGCCGCGGACGATCGGGTCGTACACCCGGGCCGCACCGTCCACCAGGTCGAGCGGGGCGTGGAAACCTTCGTCGGCCAGCCGCATCTTCGTCGGGTGCGGTCGTTCGTCGGTGATCCAGCCCGTGTCGACGCTGGTCATCAGGATGCCGTCGGTCAGCATCTCCTGCGCGCTGGTGCGGGTCAGCATGTTCAGCGCGGCCTTGGCCATGTTGGTGTGCGGGTGCCCCGGGCCCTTGTAGCCGCGGCCGAACTGGCCCTCCATCGCCGACACGTTCACCACGTACTTGCGGCGGGCCGACGCTGCGGCCATCGCCGGGCGAAGCCGGCTGACCAGCACGAACGGCGCGGTGACGTTGCACAGCTGCACTTCGAGCAGCTCGACCGGGTCCACCTCCTGCACCCGCTGGACCCAGCTGTTGACCGAGTCGAGGTCCGGCACGAGACCTCCGGCGTCGATGGCCGTGGACGCGGCGATCCGTTCCGGCGAGGCGGAGCCGCTGGTGAGGGCCAGCGCGGTGAGCGCGTGCGGGGTGAGCGCGGTGGACTGTGGCCCGGCGGTCAGGCTGCCCACCGGGCCGCCCTGGCTGTCCGGCTTGGCGAACGTGATCAGCTCCGGCAGCGGGCCGTCCGGCAGGGCCGCGGCCTCCGCGGCGATGAGCTGCGCGTACGCCCCGGGGGAGCGGCGGACGGTCTGCGCCGCGTTGTTGATCAGGATGTCGAGAGGGCCCTGGCTGCTGACCGAGTCGGCGAGGGCGATCACCTGGGCGGGGTCGCGCAGGTCGATCCCGACGATGCGCAGGCGGTGCAGCCAGTCCCCGCTGTCGGGCATGGCAGCGAACCTGCGGACCGCGTCGTGCGGGAACCGCGTGGTCACCGTCGTGTGCGCGCCGTCGCGCAGCAACCGCAGCGCGATGTACATGCCGATCTTCGCCCGGCCGCCGGTGAGCAGTGCGCGCCGCCCGGTCAGGTCGGTACGGGCGTCGCGGCGCTCCCGGTTGAGCGCGGCGCAGGACGGGCAGAGCTGGTGGTAGAAGGCGTCCACCTCGCGGTAGCGCTGCTTGCAGACGTAGCAGCCGCGCGGATTGTGCAGGAAGCCCGCCGTCTCACCTGCGGCGGAGGACGCAAGCGGGATGCCCTGGGTCTCGTCGTCGATTCGCCCCGGTGCGCCGGTGGCGGTGGCCTCCGTCACTGCCCGGTCGGCGGCGAGGATGGCATCTCGCCGTTCCTCGCGTCGCCGCTGCTTGATCACCTTGTAGAGCCGGGCGGTGGCCCGCTGCACCCGCACCACGTCGGGGTGGTCGGGTGGCAGCTCCTCCAACGCCTCGAAGACGCTGAGGCAGGCCTCCAGCCGGTCTCGGTCAATGCCGTCTTGAGCGTTTTCGGTAATGTTGTCCACCGTCATGCGTCTGTGTCTCGTCCCGTATCCCGTGCCGGATCCAGCCGGCCCGCCCCAAGTCCGACCCAAAACTGTACGCACCGCGCGGTCCCCGATGCACCCCGCGTTCGTCGCGCGGTAGCGCGCAGCGTGAGCAGGGTCTGCGTTCAGTCGGTGTCGGCGCGGCCGAGACGCCAGTAGCCCATGAAGGCCACCGCCCGTCGGTCGAGACCTCGCTCGGCGACCAGATGCCGGCGCAGGTTACGGATGACGCCTGCTTCCCCGGCCAGCCACGCATACAGCCCTACCTCGGCCACCTCGTCGGGAACCTCCCACAGGATCTCGGTGTCCACGTCCACGTCCGACACCGGCCGGGCCGCCTTCGAGGTGCCAGGGGCCAGCAGTGCCTCCGCCGCAGCGGCGACGGCGGACACCAGGCGGCTGCCGTATCCGTCGGCGCCGCGAGGCGTCCAGCGGACGTCGATGCCCGGGGGAGCCACCAGTGGCAGCACGTCGTCGGCGTCGGGCACCTCCAGCACGACCGTGCCCCGGGCATCGAGGGGAAGCCGCTCGCAGATGGCGCTGATCGCCGGCACGGCCGTCTCGTCCCCGGCCAGCAGCAGGGTGGCCCCCGTCGGCGGTCGGAACTCGACCCCGCTGGCGGACCGGCGGTCGTAGGGTCCGTGCACGCGTGAGGGATGCTGGTTCCGTGCAGATCACGACCCTCGGCCCACTCGCCGTCGACGGCCAGCCCGTTCGGGGTGAACGGCTCGCGGCGGTGATCCGCGCGCTCGCTGACGCGCGTGGCCGGGCAGTCTCCACGAGCCTGCTCGTGGAAGCCGTGTGGGACGGCGCGCCGCCCGACGACGCGACCGGCGCCGTCCAGGCGCTCGTGTCCCGGGTGCGCCGTCTCGGGCTGCCCGTGGTCGCGGTGCCGGGCGGATACCGTCTGCCCACCGAGGACGTCACCATCGACGCGGTCGAGGCGCGGGCGCTCGTCGATCAGGCGCGGACCGGGTTCGGCAGCGGCGACGTCCGCACCGCCCGCAGCCTGGCCGATCAGGCGCGTGCCCTGTTCCCCGAGGTCCCGGAGCTCGTCACCACCGAGGACACACGCCTGTTCGCGGACGTCGCCGCGCTGCGCGCGCAGGCGGCACTCGCCGGTGCGGGCTCGTTCGACGAGGCCGACCTGCGCCGGCTCGTCGCGCGTACGCCCCCGGACGAGCCGTCCGCCGCCCTGCTCGTCCAGGTCCTCGCCGCCCAGGGCCGGGAGGCGGAGGCGCTGGAGGTGGTGGAGCGACTCCGGGCCGAACTGGCCGACCGGTACGGCACGGATCCGTCGCCCGTGATCGCGCAGGCGCACCTGTCGTTGCTGCGCGGGGAACTCACCGCACCGGCCGTCGCGACGCCACCCCGGCAGCCGGCGCGGATCGACCTGCCTCCCGCGTGGCGGCGACGGCTGACCGCCCTCGTCGGTCGGGAGCGCGACGTCGAGACCGTGGGCGAGGCGCTCACCGAGGCGGCCCTGGTGACGATCGTGGCGACCGGTGGTGCCGGCAAGACCCGCCTGGCCGCCGAGGTGGCCCGGCGCACGGCGGCGGCCGGGCGGGCGGTACGGGTTGTCGAACTCGCCGGCCTGCGCTCGTCCGACGAGGTGCTGCCCACGGTGCTCGCGGCACTCGGTGGCGCGGACACCGCGGTGGCCGGGGGCAACCTGGGCCTCGAACGGCGGGTCCTCAACCCCGAGGAACGGCTGCGCGCCGTGGTGCCGGATCTCGACGGACTGGTCGTGCTGGACAACTGCGAGCACGTCCTCGACGCGGTGGCCACCGTCGTCGCGGACCTCCTCGCGGTGACCTCGCCGGACGTCGCGGTGCTCGCCACGAGTCGGGCCCCGCTGGGCCTCGCCGGCGAGCAGGTCCACCGACTGACCGCGCTGCCCGACTCCGATGCGCTCGCGCTGATCGAGTCCCGGGCACGGGCCGGTGGTGCAGTGCCGACCTGGGACACCACCCGCGCCCTTGCGCTCTGTCACCGGCTCGACAACCTGCCACTGGCGCTCGAGTTGGCCGCCGCACGACTGCGGCACATGCCGATCGACGACGTGCTCGCCGGGCTGACCGACCGGTTCGCGCTGCTCGATGACGCACTGCGCGGTCTGCCGGACCGCCACGCGAGCCTGTGGGCGATGGTCGACTGGAGTCGGGAACTTCTCGCCCCCGACGACCGGGCGCTGTTGCAGCGGATCGCGGTCATTCCCGCGCCGTTCACCGCGGACCTCGCCGCCGCGGTCGCGCAGAGGGCGGACGTACGGCGCGGGCTTGCGATGCTCGTCGAACAGTCCCTGCTGACCCTGGTCGAGGGCGACGGGCCACCCCGCTACCGGATGCTCGAAACCGTCCGCGAGTACGGCGAAGCCCGCCTGGACGCCGCCGGCGACCGTGCTGCGGCGATGGCGGGTCTGGTCGGTTGGGCCCGGGATGAGGCCGCCGCGCTCGCCGGCAGCTTCGTCGGCCCCGGCCAGGTCGAGGCGCTCGACCGCTGCGCCGCCGAGCAGGACAACCTGCTCGCGGGCCTGCGGTGGGCACTGGGGCAGGACGACGAGCCGGCAGCCGTTGACGTCGCCACCGCGTTGTTCCACCTCTGGACCGTGCGTGGCCTGCACCTTGAGGTCCTCGCGTGGGCGCGAGGGCTGCTGAACGTCGACCACCCGCAGCGGCGACAGCGGTCGGCGATCCTGCAGGGCCGGGCCAGCGGCCGGCCACTGCCCGACGCCGATCGACTCGCCTGGACGGGCGTGGTGATCAGCGTGAACTCCGGCATCAGTGGCGAGCTGCGGCTCGCCGTGCTCGCCCGGCGGGCCCTGCGGACGCTCCTGGCCGAGCGGGCCGCCGAGGTGTCGCCCCGGCTGACCGCGCTCGCGTCGGCGTTGCCCGGCTTCGACACGTCCGATCTGGAACGGAGCATGAAGAGCGCGGACGAGATGATCGCGCATCCGGACCCGTACGTGCAGGGGCTCGGCCTGTTCGCGCGCGCAGCGGTACGGGAGAACAGCGGCATGTCGGAGGAATCGATCGGCGACGCCGAGCAGGCGTACCACCGCTTCGAGGTCGTCGGGGACCACTGGGGCATGGCGGTGGCGGCGCAGGCCGCCGGGCACTTCTTCGCCCCGCGCGGTGACGCCCGCTCGACCGACTGGTTGGCGCGCAGCGTGCGCCACATGGATCTCCTCGGCGCGACGCAGGACGCTCGGTCGGTCCGGGTGATGCTGGACGTGCAGCTCGCCCTCGCCGGCGACCCGGAGGCAGAGGGGCGCCTGGGTGAAACCGCCGCACCAGGCCACGCCGAGCTGACGGACGTCGCGCAGGCTCGTCTCGGTCTGGCCCAACTGGCGTGGCAGCGTGAACGGTACGACGACGCGCTCGCCCACGCCGACGAGGTGACCCGCACTCTCGCCGGGTGGACCGGGCCGCCGCCGCAGCCGCGCGTCATGCTCCGGGTCGCGGTGGCGGTCCTCTACCTGCGAGTGGCCGAGGCGCGGCGGGTGCAGGAAACCGAGGCCGCCGTCCAGGCCGCCGCGTTGCTGTCGCTCGCTGGCGACGAAGCGCTGGCCTCGAAGGACCTTCCGGTGATCGGGGCGTGGGCCTCGGGCGGCGCGGAACTCGCGGCGTGCCGGGAGGACGTCGGCACGGCCCGCGAGCTGTCCGCGCTCGCGACGCGGATCGGCACCCACATCGATATGTTCTTCCCCTCGGGGAAGGGCGAACGGCTCAACGCCACCCTCGGGGATGAGGAGCAGCGTGAGCCGTTGGTGGCCGCCTGGCGTGAGCGGCCGGTCGCCGCGGCCGTCACCCGGATCCGCGAGTTGATGGACGACCTACTCGCGTAGGTCAGATCTTCTTGCGGTACGCGCGCAGCGCCAGCGGCATGAATACCGCCACGAAGCCGGCGCACCAGGCGAGCGTCCACCACACGTGGTTGCCGACCGGGGTGCCGAGGAACAGTCCGCGTACCGACGCCACCAGGTGGGTCATCGGGTTGACGTCGACGAAGGCCTGCATCCAGCCCGGCAGGGTGTCGGCGCCGACGAACACGTTCGACGCGAAGCTCAGCGGCATGATCAGCGCGAACATCACACCCTGCACGGCGCCCGGGGTGCGCACCTTCATCGACACGAGCACCGGAAGCCAGCTGAGGCACAGCGCGAACAGCACCGCGAGCAGGCACCCGGCGATCGCCCGGAACGGGTCGGTATCGATCCGGAAGCCGAGCAGGTAGCCGATCGCGAGGGTCGAGACCGTGACGATCACGTACCGGACGACGTCGCCGAGGACCGCACCGACAAGTGGTGCGGAGCGCGGGATCGGCAGCGACCGGAACCGGTCGAAGATGCCCTTGGCGATGTCGGTGTTGAGGTTGACGCCGATCGCGATGGCGCCGGTGGCGATGGTCTGCGCCAGGATGCCGGGCAGCAGGAACTGCAGGTAGTCATGGGTGGATCCGGCGACCGCGCCGCCGAAGATGTACACGAAGATGATGAGGAACAGCACCGGCTGCAGCGTGACGTCGATGAGCGCCTCGGGCGTACGCCAGGTCTTGATGAGGCTGCGCTTGGCGAGCGCCAACGAGTGCCGGACCAGCCGGAACGGCCGTGGGTTCGGGACCGCCGCCGAGAGGACGGGGTTTTCCTTGGGTGCTGTTTCGACCAGGGTGCTCATGCCGCGACCTCCGTGGGGCGGGTGGTGTCGTCTTCGGACGCCGTACGCCCGGTGAGGGTGAAGAACACCTCGTCGAGGCTCGGCAGGTGCAGGGAGAGTTCGGTGACCGCGATGCCGGCGGTGGCGAACCGCGCCACGCTCTCGGTGAGGGCCGCGTCGTCGGTGACGGGCACCGCGAGCACGCCCTTGCGGATCTCGTCGGCCTGCGCACCGGAGCCGACCTGGGTCAGGATCGCCGCGGTTCGGGGCAGCTGCGCCGGGTCGGACGGACGGACCTCCAGGGTCTGCCCGCCGACCACCCGCTTGAGCCCTTCGGGTGTGTCGTGCGCGATGACCCGGCCATGGTCGATCACCGTGATCGCGTCAGCGAGCGCGTCGGCCTCCTCCAGGTACTGGGTGGTGAGCAGCACCGTCGAGCCGTTGGCGACCAGCGAGCGGACCACGTCCCACATGTCCTCGCGCTTGGCCGGGTCGAGTCCGGTGGTCGGCTCGTCCAGGAAGATCACGTCGGGGGATCCGACGAGGCTTGCGGCCAGGTCCAGCCGTCGCCGCATGCCACCGGAGTAGGTCTTGGCCTGCCGGTTCGCGGCGGCGGTCAGGTCGAACCAGTCGAGCAGTTCGGCGGCCCGCCGCCGGGCGCCCGTACGCCCCAGCTCCAGCAGGGTGCCGAACAGCTCCAGGTTCTGCCGCCCGGTCAGGTCCTCGTCGACCGAGGCGTACTGGCCGGTGAGGCCGATGCTCTGCCGGACCCGCTCGGCGTCGCGGACCACGTCGAAGCCACTGATCCGGGCGCTGCCGCCGTCCGGGGTCAGGAGCGTGGAGAGGATGCGCACGGCGGTGGTCTTGCCGGCGCCGTTGGGGCCGAGCACCCCGAGCACCGTCCCACGGGGCACGGCGAGGTCCACGCCCTGCAGCGCCCTCGTCTTCCCGAAGGTCTTGACGAGGCCCTCGGCCTCGATCACCAGATCAGCTGTCATGTCCCACAGCCTGCGCGGGCCGCCTGACACCGCCCCGACAGGCCACCGACACCGGCACCGACACCCGCTGACACCGCAACCGCCGGGCGGGCGACCGACGGCGGAGATCACCTCGTAGGTCGGGCCTCTACGGGCCGAACAACCCGCGCTCACCGACTGCAGTGGCGGACGGTGACCATCTCACCGGTCGAACCTCGGTTCGACCGGCGAGATCGGCGGCTGCCTGAGGCGGATCAGTTGGCAGCTCGGTCCACCAGGGCGGCGCGTCCCCGTGGAACGGTGAACGACCGGTCGAGTGCCTCCTGGTCGGTGGGCTGACCGACGAACGGCACCAGCCAGTATTCGGCTTCGACGCGCTTACGGTTGATGTCGAGAAGCAGATAGCCGTTGAGCCCGCTGCGGACGTACTTGAGGTGGGGGTTCGGGACCGCAGCCTCGGTGGTGGCTACCAGGCGCTCAGCGGGACGCCGTTCGTCTTCGGGCTCCGGGTCTCCGGCAGAGCTGATCGACGGTGCCACGAACTCGACGGCAACCGCTCCCTTACTCGTGGCCGGGTCGTAGGCCGCGGGGTTGTTGGGGTCGCGGGTGACCTCGAGGGCGAGCGACGCGTGGACGTCGCCGGTCACGATGACGACGTCATCGACGTGCTTGTTCTCGAGTACGTCGAATACCCGGTCACGGGCCGGGCCGTAGCCGTCCCACTGGTCCGGGTTGGTGTAGACGCTGGCATTGCTGGCGTTGGTCGCGCCGACAGCCTTCAGTTGGGAGAACATGACCTGGTTGCCGACGATGCGCCACGCAGCCTTGCTCTTGCGCAGCGAGTCGAGGAACCACCGTTCCTGCTCCTTTCCGAGGATCTGGCGCGCGGGGTCGGCGAAGACACCGGTCATCGTGAAGGCGTCCTCGCCCACGTTGCCCTCGCCCTGGCGATCCCGTCCAATCCGTCGGGTGTCGAGCATGATGAGATCGACGAGGTTGCCGAAGGCGAAGTTCCGGTAGATGCGTTCCGGGTTGCGGGGGTCGGGCAGCCGGATCGGCAGCCACTCGAATGCGGCCTGCCGGGCAGCGAGCTTGCGGGCCGAGAACGGGCCGTCCTCCGCCGGGTCGTGGTTCTTCGGGTCGGCGCCGTCGCGCCAGGTGCCGTCGCAGGTCTCGTGGTCGTCCCACACCCAGATCATCGGGTGGCGACGGTGCATCTTCGCCAGGTTCGCGTCCAGCCGGTATGACGCGTACCGACCGCGGTATTCGGCGAGCGTGCGCAGCTCCACGGCCGGAATGTGCGGACGTACCTTGTCCTGTTTGTCGCCCTCGTAGATGTAATCGCCGAGGTGGACGACGGCGTCGATGTCGTCGCGTTCGGCGAGGCGTCCGTAGGCGTTGAACAGGCCGCGGGTGTAGTCACCGCAGGTGACGACTGCTAGCCGTACGGCATCCGGTGAACCCACCACCGCGGTGCGGGTCCGCCCGACTTCTGATCTGGCCCCCTCCGCGGAGAAGGCGTAGTAGTAGGTGGTTCCGTGCTTGAGTCGGTCCGCGTCCACCTTGACGGTCCAGTCGCGTGACGCGTCGGTGTAGGTGCTGCCTTCGCGGACGACGTGCCGGAGTTCGGGATCCTTGGCGACGACCCAGGTGGCCCGCGCCCGCTCGGTGCGTCCCGCCGGCAGGGTCAGACGGGTCCACAGGATCACCCGGTCGGGGAGTGGGTCACCACTGGCCACCCCGTGCAGGAACGGAGTCGGACGACCGGCGGGGCGCTGGGGATCCTCGTGCTGGGCGAGTTGCTCTGCCGGCACCAGGGGCACGATGCCCGCCGCGACCGCGGACTTGAGTAGTTGCCGGCGATTGAGTTCAGCCACGGATTTCTCCTTATCGGGACGATGCCGCGCCGATTCAAGCGCTATAACGTGGCACTGGCGGCACTTATCCGTGAACGGCCACCGACCAGCTCATGATCATCTAGCCGGTGCAGTCCTCGATGATCTGCCACCAGGCACTGCCGCCCAGGTGGGCTGGTCGGCGCAGCCGCCGAGCGGCTGGCGAGATCCATAGCGCCGGGATACAACCCAGACCGGAAGTCGATCCGGAACGGTTGGCTCTCCGCACGGCATGACCCAAAAGTGACCGATGAGGAGAACCCGATGGGCCGCACAGTGTTGAGCATGAGCGTGTCGTTGGACGGCTTCGCCGCCGGACCTGACGTCACCACCAGACAACCGATGGGCAGAGGCGGCGAGCGGCTGCACGAGTGGCTGTTCCAGGCTGGCGAGGACCGCGCGGTGGCAGCCGACGGGGTCAACCCGGTCGGGGTGGACGCCGCGCAGGTACGAGAGCGTTATGCGACCACCGGCGCCGTGGTGATCGGCAAACGGACGTTCGATGTCGGCGTGGACCTGTGGCAGGACACTCCGTTCCCGGTGCCGTGCTTCGTGGTCACTCATGAGTCGCGCGACCCGTTGAGGATGAAGAGTGACGTCTTCACGTTCGTGAACGACGGACTGCACAGCACGCTGCGGCAGGCGCGACAAGCAGCCGACGACCGGAGCGTCCTCATCATGGGCGGGCCCACCACAGGGCAACAGTTCGTCAAGGCCGGGCTGGTGGACGAGATCCAACTCCAACTCGTACCGGTGTTCCTCGGTACCGGCACGCGCCTGTTCGACCACCTCGGCACGGACCACATCGAACTCGAACGAACCGCGGTGATCGAATCACCACACGTCACACACCTGCGCTTCGACGTCCCGAAGTGACCGCTTGCCGGTCTCTCGACTGGCCCGCCCACGGGACCGGCCGGGCTCCCTGGCGGGGAGCCCGGCCGGTGCGGTCGAGGCCGTCGTAGAGCTGCCCGGCGCAGCGGGGGCGTGCTGCGTCGGCGGAGGTACGGGCGGCGCGACCGCTCTTGACGCGGTGGCCCACCTCCTCTCAGCTTGGTAGACGGCCCCGCGTGGAAACGAAGTGGTACGACATGACGGCAAAGCCGGGGTCATTGACCAGCCGCCGGAAGGCGTTCAGTTGGTCGGGTGACAGCCCTGCGGCGAGCAGGTCCGGCTCCAACTGGCGGGAGTTCGTCTCGTAGAGCGACGCCCCGGTCGAACCACCGGCCCAGCTCTGCGAATGGGTGATGGTGTCCACGTCGGTCAGACCGGCGAGGGTCATCTCGGTGTGCACGTCCTGTGCCCACCCCAGGTCGGCTCCGTGCTCCTGCAGGACACCCATCATGGCGTCCATCACCTGCGCGAAGAGCTTCGCGGCGTCGTCGTTCGGTGCGGTCAGCACCCGCTGCGGCGCGGTGCAGTCGAACTCCTCGATCACCAGCCACCCATCGGGAGCCAGCGCGCCGGCGAGCGTGCGGAGCACCCGTCGTCGTTCGGGGAGGTGCAGCAGCACCAGCCGGGCGTGGATCAGATCGAACGCGTCCCCGGGTGGCGGTTCGGTGCGCACGTCGTGCCGGCGTACGTGCAGGTTGCCCTTCGCCACGAGGTGCGCGGGGTCGATGTCCGTGGCCAGCACCTGACCGGTGTCGCCGATCGCGCGGGCGATCCGCCGGGCGACCGAGCCGCCACCCGCCCCGACCTCCCAGCAGGTAGCCCCCGGTCGCAGCACCGGGTGGGCCAGGCGGCGCGTCGTGATGGGATCCAGGAAGGACTCCAGCGCGTGCATCTGGGGCACGGCGTCGGGTGCGCCGTTGTCGAACGTGTACGTGCTGTCGCTCGTAGCGGTTGCCATTGGTGTCCACCTCTCCGAGGGGGTTCGGGTGACTACGGGGTGTCGGCCCAGAGCCGAGGCGTCGGGCGGTTGGCCGGGGGTGGCGGGACGGCGGCGACGCTCAACATCGCCGCCAGTGGGGCCGGGTCGACGCGGGCCTCGCCGGTCGGTCGGTCGTAGACGACCCGGCCGTACTCCAGCACCGCCACCCGGTCCGCGATCTCGATCGCGTGCTGGAGCTGCTGCTCCACGAGCAGCACGGTCAGGCCGTCGGCGGCGAGGGCGCTGATCAGCCCTCGGACCCGCGCCGCCAGGTCGGGAGAGAGGCCCTCACACGGTTCGTCGAGCAGCAGCACCCGTGGCTGGCCGAGGAGCGCGCGGGCTATCGCCAGCATCTGCTGCTCGCCGCCGGAGAGCTCGCAGCCGCGGTGGCGCAGCCGCTCGGCCAGCCTCGGCAGCAGCTCGAGGATCCGGGCCACCGTCCAGCCCTCGCCGCCGGCGGTCGCGGCCCGCCAGGGTGCGGCTGCCAGGACCAGGTGTTCGGCCACGGTCAAGCGGGAGAAGACCCGCCGGCCCTGCGGAACGAGACCGACCCCGGACTGAGCGATCCGGTGCGGTTGCCGGCCCGCCACGTGCACGCCGCCGATCTCGATGCGACCACTGCTCGCTCGCACCAGCCCGGCGATCGTGTGCACGAGAGTGCTCTTGCCGGCACCGTTGCGGCCCACCACGGCCTGGATGTTGCCGGGCTGCACCTGGAAGCTGACCTCGTGCAGCACGATCCCCCCGGCGTAGCCGGCGCACAGGCGTTCCACACACAGCATCAGGCCACCCCGTCGGCGTAGGCCTGCCGTACCAACGGCGAGGTGCTGATCTCGTCCGGTGTGCCGGCGGCCAACGTCTGGCCGTCACGCAGCACGGTGACCGTGTCGGAGAGGGCGTACACCAGGTCCAGGCGATGTTCGACCAGCAGCACGGCGATCGCCCTGGGCAGCGCCCGGAGCAACTCGACCAGCCGGCCTACCTCGGTGGCGGACAGTCCCGCCGCGGGTTCGTCGAGCAGCAGCAGGCGGGGGCTACCGGCAAGGGCCATCGCGATCTCCAACTGGCGTCGTTGCCCATGTGCGAGGTGCCCGGCGGGCACCGCCGCGACGTCGGCGAGGCCCATCCGCTCCAGCAGCGGGCCTGCCCGGTGTTGCGCGGTGCGCCGGCGTCCGCCCGGCCACCACCTACGGCGCGGGTTGACCCGTGGCAGCGCGGCCACCACGATGTTCTCCGCCGCGGTGAGCGTCGCAAAGACCGCTGGTCGTTGGTGTATCCGGTTGATGCCTCGGCGGGCTCGCGCCGCCGTGCCGAGCCGACTGATGTCCCGTCCATCGAATCGCACCGTGCCACGCTGCGGCTTCGTGGCGCCGCCGATGACGTTGAGAAGGGTCGTCTTGCCGGCTCCGTTGGGGCCGATCAGGGCGTGCCGCTGGCCATCGTGAATGGACAGGTCGACGCCGGCGAGTGCGGTGAGCGAGCCGTAGCGAACGCTGACATCCTGGACGCTGAGCAGGGGGTTCATGCGCGTAGTTCCGGTACCGTCGCAGGGTCACGGGCGGGCGGTGCCTGCGGGTGGCTCGGCGCGGCGCTCGACGCGCGCAGCCGGACCCGTGCCCGGTTGACGCCGGTGGGCAGCAGGTAGACCGTCGCCACGAACAGCGCCCCCAGCACCAGCGGCGCGTGGCCGGGCAACACCCCGAACAGCCAGTCCCGAACGGCGATGACGAGCGCTGCGCCCACCAGGGCGCCGCCGACCGAGGCGGTGCCACCGATGACGACACCGAGCAACAGCAGCGCGGACGTCTCGAAGCCGAAGTCGGCGGGGGAGATGTACTGCTGGGCGACGACCAGCAGCGAACCGGCACCGCCGGCTATCGCCCCGGCGGCGATGTGTGCGCCGGACACGTGCAGCGGCACGCGGTGCCCGCTGGCCCGCAGCCGTGTCTCGTCGTCCCGACCGGCACGCAGCAGCAGCCCGGCCCGGGTCCGCAGCAGTAACAGCGCCGCGCCGACCAACGTGGCCACGACGACCAGGGTGTACACGTAACGCGCCTGGTCGCTGGCCAGGGGCGGGAGCCCCCAGAAGGGGCGGACCGCGGGCATGCCGGCCAACCCGTCCGTGCCACCGGTCACCGACCGCCAACGACCGAGAATGGTCACGACGAGTTCACCGATGGCCAGCGTGATCATCAGGACGATCACCCCCCGGGCGTGGACGACGAGCGGCACGGTCAGCGCGGCCAGCACCGCCCCGGCACCCGCCGCGACGGCGAACTGCACGACGCCGACGTCGGAGATCCGGCTGCCGACCACGACACAGGCGTAGGCGCCCGCCGCGTACGGTGCGGTCTGGCCGAGGGTGGGCATGCCGGCGACGCCGGTGAGCAGGGCCACGCTCACCCCGACCAGGGCCAGCGCCAGCGTCCGGGCGAGGATCGCCGTCGTGTAGTCGTCGACCACCCAGGGAGCCAGGACCAGACCGGCCAGGACGAGCGCCGCGACAGCGCCCCGTCCTCGGCGGATCACCTCGTCCCTCATGTCGCCCCCCATCTGCTGGCCAGGCCACGCGCCCGCACGGCCAGCACGGCCGCCATGGCGGCGAACAGCAGGAACGGCGCGGCGGACGGCAGCAGCGCCACTCCCAGCGTCTGGATCTCGCCGATCGCAAGCGCGGCCAGCAGGGTGCCGGCCATGGACCCGAGACCACCGAGGACCACGACCACCAGGGACAGCAGCAGCACGGTGTCGGCGGTGTCCGTGCCGGGGCCGATGATGGGCGCGCCCAGGACCCCGGCCGCCCCGGCCAGGGCACCGGCGGCGGCGAGCACGCCGGCTCGGATCCGCGCGGGACTCACGCCCAGACAGGCGACCATCTCCGCGTCGTCGACGGCCGCCCGGACCAGCATTCCGGCCCTGGTCCGCCGCACCACGAGGTAGAGCGCCGCGGCGATCACCGCGGCGACGACGATGAAGACCAAGCGGTACGCGGCGTAGCGGTGCCCGGCGACCACCACCGACCCCTCCAGGGCAGCGGGCACCCGGACCTGCGGATCGTCGGGCCCGAACCCGGCGACGAGCAGGCTGCCGCCGGCCAGCGCCACCCCGAACGTCAGCAGCGCCTGGGTCAAGTGGTTGCCGGTGGGGACCGGGGTGAGTAGGCCGGCCAGCAGCACACCCGCCGCGGCGGCTGCCAGCACACCGACCGCCAGCGCCAACGCCAGGCTCGCCCAGCCGCCGTCGAGCAGGGCCGCTGCGGTGTACCCGCCGATCGCGTAGAGCGTGCCGTGCGCCAGGTTGAGGATGTTGGCGACGCCGAAACAGAAGACCAGGCCCGACGCGGCGACGAACACGAGCAGCCCGTAGGCGACTCCGTCCAGCGCCGGAATCAGGTACGGGTCGATCCGGTTCGTGCCGGCCGCCACCGCCATCATCGACCGACGGTCGCGAGGTCACCCACGACGGTGTTGGACAGCGCCCGGCCGTCCTGGCGGACCTGCCGCAGGTACCACTTCTGCACGGGGGAGTGCGTGGTGGTGGAGAACTGCCAGGTGCCGCGTGGGCTGGCGATCTGGCCGAGCTGGCCGACGGCCGTGTTGATGGCCTCCGGAGTCGGGTCACTCCCGGCGGCGCCGATCGCCCGGTCCAGCACCGCGGCCGCGTCGTACGAGGCGAGAGCGTACGTGGTCGGTGAACCGTCGTGCTTGGCCTTCCATGCCGCGACGAAGGCGCGGTTCTCCGCGTTGTCGAGGTCGGGCGAGTAGTTGAGCACCGAGTAGATGTCGCGGGCTGCCTCGCCCTGCGCGTTGAGCACGCCGCCCTCGGTGAGGAAACCGGCCGCGTACAGCGGGACGTCCTTGATCTCGGACTGCGCGTACTGCTTCACGAAGTCGACGGCAGCGCTGCCGGCGTAGAAGGTGTAGACCGCCGCTGCGCCGGACGCCTTGATGCGGGCGAAGTAGGGCGTGAAGTTGGTGGTGGCCGGGAACGGGGTGAAGGTCGTCTTGCCGTCGGTGTTCGCGAGCTTCCCGCCGATCCTCCCGAACGTGTCGGTGAAACCACGCAGCTCGTCCCAGCCGCCCTGGTAGTCCGGGCCGATCGCGTACACGGAGCCCTGTACGTTGTCGCGGACGTGCTGGGCGATCGCCTTCCCCGGCTCGTCCGAGAGGTACGAGGTGTGCCAGACCCGGGAGACGTCCTTGAGCTCCGGCCGGCCGTTGGAACCGACGAGTGGCACCTTCGTCTCGTTGAGCAGGGGCGTGACTCCGGCGACCGAGCCACCACCGACGATGCCGGTGAGCGCGGCCACCCGGTCCTGCTTGAGCAGCTTGGTCGCCGCCGGGACGGCGGTCTGGGCTCCGTTGCCCTCGTCCGCGACGACGAGGTCGACCCGTCGACCGCCGAGTTTGCCGTCGTGGGTGTCCAGGTAGAGCTGGAAGCCGTCGCGGATCTCCGTGCCGACGGCCTGGTACGTCCCGGACAGCGACGCGAGTAGGCCGATCTTTATCGAGCCGCTGGCGCTCGTGCCCGGCCCGTCATCGCCGCAGGCCGTGCCGACGGTCAGCACGACCGCGAGCAGCGTGGCGCCGAGGGCACGGCTGTGCCTTGGCTTGGTGAGAGGCATGTCTTCTTCTCCAGGGGAAGTAAGGGTCTCCGGCGTGGGGGCGCCGGGGCTGTCAGCGGCTGCGGGCGAGTGCCGCTCGTGCCGCGGGGGTCAGGGCGTCCCCGATGCGGTTGGCCAGCTCGGTCATCTCGTAGGAGACCTTGCCGACGTCGCACTCGGGTGCGGCGAGCACCAGCAGCGAGGCGCCGTCGTTGAAGGCCATCGAGAACATGAACCCGCCCTCGAGTTGCGTGACGTTGGAGATCACCGCGCCGGCGTCGAAGAATGCCGCCGCCCCGCGCAGCAGGCTGACGAGCCCGCTGCCCGTCGCGGCCAGCTGGTCGGCCCGGTCCGGCGGCAGGTCGCGGGTGGCGGCCACCATCAGGCCGTCGCTGGAGATGGCGATCGCATGGCTGACCTCGCTCGCGCGCGCGGCGAAGCTGTCCAGCAGCCAGCCGAGATCCTGTTGGTCGCTCACGTACTCTCCTGTCGCGTCATTTGTTGCCGAGGTTGATCGGGGTGCGCCGTCGGTTCGCCACACCCCGCGCGTACGCGGCCATCGCCGTCGCCACCTGGGCCGGGTCGCGGTACTCGGAGCGTTGCTGCTGCTCGGGCACAGTCACACCGCCGGGCACGAGATGTCGTTGCGGTTGCCGTTTGGGCAGGCCGGCCGTGGTGGTGGTGGCGACCTCGGGGCTGGTCGCCTGGGCGGCCGTGCGCCAGGCGTCATCTGCGGGGCTGGACCACTCCCGGCCGTCGACGACATCCGCCTGGAACCAGTGGTTGACCTGTTCGAAGATGAGCAACTCCTCGGTGGGCGCGTCACCCCGATCCGGGGGTGGGGGAGCCGGTCGGAACACCGGCGCCGCCGGCAGGGTCCGTTCGGCCGGGGGGCGCCCGGCGCTGGGCTCAGGGCGTGGCTGGTACGGCGGCGGAGGGCTCGCCGTCCGCGCCGCCCGCCGCGACAGCCGGCCGGGTGCGAGCAGGAACTCCTCCGGTGGCATCGACCGGATGATCGCTGCGGGCAGCGTCGCCTCGGCGAGGGTGCCGCGACGGGGACCGCGTCGCAGTTGGACGGTGGCGCCCAGCCGAGTCGCGAGCTGACCCACGACGACCAGCCCCATCGCCCGCACGGCGGCCACGTCGATGGCCGGTGGGTGGGCCAGCAGCTCGTTGAGCTGCTGCATCCGTTGCGGGGAAAGCCCCACGCCCTCGTCACTGATCTGGACGATGACGCGGTCACCCAGACTCCGACCGCTCACCCACGTCTCGCTGCCCGGCGGCGAGTACGTCGTCGCGTTGTCCATGAGTTCGGCGAGCAGGTGCACGACCTCGTCGACGGTCTTGGCCGCCACGGCGACATCCCCGTCGATCATGCCGAGTCGGACCCGCGCATAGTGCTCGATCTGGGACAGCGCCGCCTGGAGCACCTGTTGCAGAGGCACGTCGCGCTGGCGTACGCGACCGACGCCGACGCCGCCGAGCACAAGCAGACTGGCGTTGATCCGGGCCATCCGGGTCGCCAGGTTGTCCAGCGTGTAGAGCTGGTGCAGACGGTCCGGGTCGGTCTCGTCCCGCTCGACCAGGTCGACCTGGGCCAGGACAGCGTCGACGAGTCGCTGTTCGCGGCGGCTCAGGTGGATGAAGATGTCGGCGGTGTTGGCCCGCATTACGGCCTGCTCGGCGGCGGTCCGCACGGCGGCCTGGTGCACGGCGCTGAACGCCTGGCCCAGCTCACCGATCTCGTCGTCGCTGGACGGCTCGAGGGCGGCGGTGGACTGCTGGCGGGCCAGCTGCTGCGGGTCGACCGCGGCGCTGCCCGGCTGCTGAAGTTGGGCCACCACGGCGGGGAGCTGTTCGAACGCCACAGCGTTGGCCGCATCCCGCAGACGACGCAGCCGCCGGGTGATCTGCCTGGCGACGGCCCAGGTCACCAGCGCGGTCAGCAACAGTGCCAGGAGGACGCCGACCGCCTCGGCCACGGCCCGGCGGCGCTGGTCGGCGTGCGCGGCCCGGACGTCGTCCAGGACCGCGACGTCGACCCGCCCTCGCAGGTCGGCCAGGCGGGCCGCGCGCGTCTGTGTGGTGGACACCCAGGCGGGGGTCTCCAGTTGCAGCTTCGACCCCGGTTGGGCCCGGGACACCTCGTCCTGCATTCGTTGCAGGGTGAGCGCCTCCTTGCCGGTGCCGGCCTGCTCCCACCAGATGCTCCAGTCGGGCGGAGCCAGTGCCAGGAACGACAGGCTCGACTCGGTGTAGCTGGTCCGGGCGGCGGTGATGTCCTGCTGCATGGCCGGGGTCAACTCGCCGCCCGCGACCGCGCGCAGCACGGCAACCTGCTGCTGACCGATCGCCTCCGCCGTCTTCGACAGCGCCGCCGAGGCCCGGATACCGTCGGCGAGTTGGGAGTCCACCACGCCGTGCGAGACGGTCTCCCGGAAGTTGATCAGATCGGCGATCGCGATGCGGTAACTGAAGGTCATCGCCGACACCGAGGCGTGCGCTGCGGTGCGTACCTGGGTGCGCAGCGGGGCCAGGCCGTTCAGAGCCTCGTCGATGCGGCGCAGCAGGGCCTGGTTGGCACCGCCGTCGGCGGGCAGCAGATCCCGCTGCCGGCGGTAGCGGGCGGCGGCTCCGTCGGTGGCGGCCATTTCCGTGCCGAAGGCGTCCTGCTGCGGTGCTGCGGGATAGGTGAGCAGGTCGGCCGCCGCGATGCGCTCGCGTTGCAGGCGGTAGGCAAGGTCACCGGCCTCGGCGGCGACCCGTGTCAGGACTTCCAGGTCGCTGGCGCGGGCTGTCTGGCGTGCGCTCTCGGTCAGCGCGAGGCCGGCGAAGCCGATCACGGCGACGAGCGGCGCCGCGACGATGAGGCGCATCCGACCGGCAATCTTCCAACCGCGTCGGCGGGGCGGGTAGGGTCGGGCCGCGTGGGACTTCGTGCTCGACGCCAAGATTGACTCCCACGACTCGTCGATGACGGTCTATTCGCACATTGCCAAATGCAAGTCCCATTCGGCCGGAAGCCGCGCTCATAGGCCAGACCTGACCGTGGTACAAACTGCCCGTACCAGCATCTGTACCCAGAGTCAGCGGCCGGTGACGCCGCGAGGGAGGCCGAGTCGTCGAGGTCAGCGCTGGTCGTCGAGGGGTCCGGCCGGTCGCTGCGGGTCGTCCGGGGCGGGTTGGCCGTTGAGCACCTGGCCGATCAGTTCGCGCAGCTCATCGATCGCGTCGACCACTGCAGCCGGGTCGCGCGCGTCGCGCCGACCACGCTGACGCGGCGCCAGCGGAGCCGGATCCGGGGCGCGGGGCCCTCGGCGACCGTCGGCGGCCAACTGCTCGGCCGCGACCTGCGGCCACAGCTCTGCCAGTCGGCCGCCGGTGCGGAGCGCGTCGTCGCACCGCAGCGCGAACTCGTGACTGCCGAACCGGCGGCCCGACTCGACCGCTGCGACCGTCTCTCGGCTGAACCGCACCAGATCTGCCAGGGCCCGCTGGGTCAGGCCCCGTCGGACGCGGCAACTTCGTAGTTCCCAACGGAACCGCTGACTGGCCGCAGGGTGAGCAGAGCTCGACGGGGACGTGTGCTCCATGCGCTCACCTTCATGGCAACGGAAATCAGCAGCGGACCGCAGATCGAAAGTGGACGATGCGCGTGACATTCGTAGAGGGCAATTCTTAACCCAGGATGCGATGGGTGTGAAGACGTTCATCGACATGGATCGCCCGGCAAGGCATGGACGGCGTGCGCCGGACCCGGTGCGGGCGCGGTGTTGTGGCACGTTCGGGACAGGCCGCGCTGCCCCGCCCAGGCGCGGATCGCGTGCAGGTCGGCCCCGTCAGGTGGGCGCTCACTGTCAGGCGACGTGCATCTCGGCAGTCGCCGTACCACGTGCCGCCGGGACCACGGCGGGCACCGTCGTATCGATTATCGCGCTCAAGGTGTGGTGCGCGCGAAACGCAACATTGGGTTTGTAGGAACGATGTTGCTGGGGCGTCAGTCGTAGGCCGGGAATGGCTGCGGCAAGTCGGGTGAGGGCAATCGCGGCCTCAAGTCGCGCCAATCCCGCCCCAATGCAGAAATGTGGACCGTGGCCGAACGACAGGTGATCAGCCACGTCGGACCGGTGCGGGTCGAATCGGTCCGGGTGGGCGAAGACCGCAGGGTCCCGGTTGGCCGCCCCAATCAACAGCAGGCAGCGCGCCCCCGCCGGAATGGTGGCCTTGCCCAGCGTGACATCTCGGCGGGTCACCCGGAGCCAGCCGTCGATGGCGGGCGCGAACCGGAGCGTCTCGGCCACGAACGCGGGGACGGCTCCCGGGTCCGCGGCGATCGTCGACCATTGCTGCGGGCTGGTAAGCGCCTGATCGAGGGCGTGGGCGAGCAGCCCGGCGGTGGTCTCGTGGCCGGCGACCAGGAGGTTGAAGGCCAGGCTCGCCACCTCGGGCACCGTCAGCACCGCGTCGTCGTCGTCGCGGTAGGACAGGGCGCGGCTGATGAAGTCGTCGCCCTGAGGGTCGCTCTCCACCCGTTGGCGGACAAGCGCCTCGCAGTAGTGCCAGAACTCCAGCAGGCCCTGCGCCAGACGCACCTGCTCAGCCGGGTCCGGCTGCCCCCAGATGAGAGCGATCTGACCGTCCGCCCAGCTCCGGACCTGCCCGATGTCGCTGTCCGGCACCCCGAGGATGTCGAGGACCACCAGCAGGGGTAGCTCGGTGGCGAACTCCGGGATCAGGTCGACCTCGTCGCCCTGACGAGCGACGAGCCGGGACACCAGTTGGTCTACCCGGCGCCGGACGATCGCGCCGTACTGGGCCTCGACCCGGTCGGGAGTGTTCGCGAAGGTCGCCCGTAGGGCTCGGCGGGTGCGTGGGTGCACCGGCGGGTCCGCGGCGGCCGTCGTGGGTGGCGCGTCGATCTGCGTGATCACGCTCATCGCCTGGGGGCACACCTCGTAGACCGGAACGAGGGTGAGGGCGTTGGCGAACGTCGCGGCGTCAGCGAGGGCGCGCCGAACGTGGGTGTGTCTGCTGATCAGCCACAGGTCCAGATCCTCGGCGTAGTGCACCCCTTCGGGGTCGTCGAGAATGTGCCGCCACATGCTCGCCGG
Source organism: Micromonospora sp. DT201 (assembly GCF_049841575.1). Taxonomy (NCBI): domain Bacteria; kingdom Bacillati; phylum Actinomycetota; class Actinomycetes; order Micromonosporales; family Micromonosporaceae; genus Micromonospora; species Micromonospora sp. DT201. The sequence goes on from NZ_JBNCKP010000009.1 coordinate 162,490, forward strand.
ATCGGTGAGATAGGCCCCGGTGAACGGATTCAACCGCATGGAACGCCTCCTGATACACGCGGCGCGAAACCGGCAGCGCCCCCATTAAGCGATCCACGTCAGTCGGGCCGATAATGGCGCGCATCTGCCACTTGCGCTTTACGGTGCGCCGACTGGCTGCACAAGTCAAGATAGGTCGGTGTCTATTTAGCGTGGTACATATTTGCGGAATGCAGTGGACGGGAGGACCTGGCCAGATGCAAGTTGCGGCCCGGTCCTTGCCGTCAGCCGCCACAACTCGCCACTTTTCCTCATGACCGGAGAAACGACCCCCGGGACGGCGGGTAACGCCGGCTGTCCCTGATGACAGGAGTCGCCCCCGCGACAACGCCCAGGCGCCGCGCGGGGGTCCCAGCCCAGGCCGGAACCCCCGCGTCGTCCTACCGTGACGAGCCTGCCACCTGAGCGGTCAGGGCGCCCACGGTGCGGTGACGTTCCAGGTGCTGTCGGCGGCCCACAACGTCGGCGTGTTGTACGCGTCGCCGCCGGTGCCGTTGCTGAGCCAGGCCATCCTGGTGGCGCAGGTACCGGTTGGTGTAGCCGGGCGTGGTCAGCTGCAACGACCGTCGGGTGTTGACCGGCAGGGCGACGGGCGTCGTGGAAGTACACCAAGCTACTGGAGCGGGTGGTGCTGGAAGCCGTAGCCGCATTCCTGACCGAGCGTGGCCTCGACACCGGCGACCTGGTGCGACGCGCGTCCGAGGTGCAGAACATCTTCGGCAACGTCAACAACATCTCCGGTGGTCAGCAGGCGATGGCCAGCAACCGCGCCACCTTCATTCAGTACAAGGGCCAGGCGATCTTGCCGAGAGGTTCGACGAGCTGCTGCGTACCCTCAAGGAGCATGTCGCCGACTTCGCGGACCCGGACCAGGCCGGTCGGGAGGTGGCGGTCATCGAGGCGGCCCGGACGCACCGGCAGCCGGACCGCACGCCGGTCCTGACCTCCCTGGAGGCGTTGGCCGCACTGGCCACGGTGGGTGGCACGTTGGCGGCGGCGGTCAGCGCGGCTACCGACCTGGTCTCCCAGCACTGGCCGCTCTGACCGTTCAGGCAGGGGTATGGCCGTTGTTGGCTGGCGCGGTCATAATGACGGTGGCGCCCGTCGATTGTCGTGGGGCCGGGGGGAGCCCTCCGCAGAGCGCGGACGGTGGGTCGGAACCCCGGAGGCCGCGATGGACCTTGTCCCAGACGCTACCGCCCTTTCCAGCCTCGTCGAGTTGCTCGGCGCCGTGCTGCAACTGATTGCCGCCGTGTGCAGTCTCCTGGCAGTCGCCGTTGCCCGTAGGCGTAGTGCGGGCCGTAGCGACGACGACCTCTAGTGTCGCGGCCCGCGAGATCGGGATCCATAACTCCGGGATAGGACCCAGAGAGGATGACCCGCTAGATCCATACGGCTCAATATGATGACCGCTATCTCGAATGAGGTGCGCTCACGAGGCGTGCCGTCCTGATGCGGAGGAATGCATGGTTCGCTGGCGTACCCTCACTGGCCTTCTGGCCACCGCGTTGGCCGCGGTGACCGCGGCCAGCCTCACTCTCGCCGCCCCGGCCGCAGCGGCCGACAACCCCATCACGCCGAACGTCGTCGGCGGGACCCGCGCCGCACAGGGCGAGTTCCCCTTCATGGTGCGGCTCTCGATGGGCTGCGGCGGGGCCCTGTACAGCTCCCGCCTGGTGCTCACCGCGGCACACTGCGTGGGCTCGACCGGCACCAACACCAGCATCACCGCGACGCTCGGGGTGGTCGACCTCCAGTCCTCCAGCCGGGTCACCGTCCGGTCCAACTACGTCTACCGTGCTCCCGGCTACAACGGCGCCGGCCGGGACTGGGCGCTCATCCGGTTGGCCACCCCCGTCACCGGGCTGAGCACGCTGAAGATCGCCGACACCACCGCCTACGACAGCGGCACCTTCACCATCGCCGGCTGGGGCGCCGCACGTGAGGGCGGCGGACAGCAGCGGTACCTGCTCAAAGCCACCGTCCCGTTCGTCAGCGACTCCACCTGCAACTCCAACTACGGCGGCGACCTCATCCCCGCCCAGGAGATCTGCGCCGGTTACGCCAGCGGCGGTACGGACACCTGCCAGGGTGACTCGGGTGGCCCGATGTTCCGCCGCGACGCCGCCAACGCGTGGATCCAGGTCGGCATCGTCAGCTGGGGCAACGGCTGCGCCCGGCCCAACTACCCGGGCGTCTACACCCAGGTGAGCTACTTCGCCTCGTCGATCGCCTCGGCCGCGGCGAGCCTCGGCGGCTGACCGTACGACCGCTCGGGCGGCCCGGACGACGATGTCCGGGCCGTCCGCTCGTGCCGTCACCGACGGGTGAGCGCCAAGTGGGCCACCCGACAGATTCGGCGGGCCGCGTGTGCGGCGCCTGCCGCAACGGCCATGATGAGCCGGTGAAGATCCTCTCCATCCAGTCGTCGGTCGCCTACGGTCACGTTGGCAACTCGGCGGCAGCATTCCCTCTGCAGCGGCTCGGACACGAGGTCTGGCCAGTCCTGACGGTGCACTTCTCCAACCACACCGGTTACGGCGCGTGGCGTGGGCCGATGCTGGCGGCGGCCGACGTGGCCGAGGTGATCGAAGGCATCGCCGACCGTGGGGTCCTCGGCAGCGCCGACGCGGTGCTGTCCGGCTACCAGGGCGACCCGGCCATGGGCGCGGTGATCCTCGATGCGGTGGAGAAGGTCAAGGCGACCAACCCGGCCGCGGTCTACTGCTGCGACCCGGTGATGGGCGACGCCGGTCGCGGCATGTTCGTCCGGCCGGGCATCCCGGAGTACCTGCGGGACACCGTCGTGCCGCGCGCCGACATCATCACGCCGAACCACTTCGAGCTCGACTTCCTCGCCGGCCGCACGACGAACTCGTTGGCCGAGGTGCTCGACGCGGTCGACGTCGTACGCGCGACCGGACCGCGGCACGTCCTGGTGACCAGTGTGCTGCACGGAGACCTGCCGCCGGACTCGCTGGAGGTGGTCGCCGTCTCCGACGAGGGCGCGTGGGCGGTGACCACACCGCTGCTGCCGATCAACCCGAACGGCGGGGGTGACGTCACCGCAGCGTTGTACCTCGCGCATCTGTGGACGACCGGCTCACCGGCGACCGCGCTGGAACGCACCATCGCGTCGGTCTTCGCAGTCCTCGAGGCGACCCTCGCGGCGGGCACCCGGGAGATCCAGCTGATCGCGGCGCAGGCCGTGATCGCCGACCCGCCGGCCCGGTTCACCGCCCGCCGGCTTCGCTGACGGCCGGTCGAGAGCCACCCGCTGGCGGGTCGAAGACACCCGCCAGCGGGATCGGTGCCAACGCGACGACGGTCAGCGGCCCTCGGGAACGGCCATCTCACCGAGCAGCGACCAGTCCTCCTGCGGCACGCTCGCATTCACGATGCGCGGCGTTTCGGCCAGGTACGGCGGCAGGGTCTCCTGCGCCGCGCGGAAGTGGGCGGACTGCACGTGAGCCCCGCCGGCCTGGTCGTCGCGGAACGCCTCGACGAGCACGTACTCGGTCGGGTCGTCCAGGCTGCGGGACCAGTCGAACCACAGGCAGCCCGGCTCGGCCCGGGTCGCCTCGGTGAACTCGGCGGCGATCTGCGGCCACCCGTCGGCGTGCTCGGGCAGGATCCGGAACTTGGCGGTAATAAAGATCATGCCCCCAGGCTACGTCCTGACGGAGCCCGGGAGCCGGCTACCCAGACCGGCCGCCGTTCGAGTGCGCGCGGGCAATGACCTCCTCGGGGCTCAACGGCGCCTTCGGATGGTGCGTGAGGCACAGCGGAGTACGCACCTTGACGAACGAGAACCCCTCCCCGGCGGCGTAGAACTCACCGCTGTTCAGCAGGCCGATGTCCGGAAGTCGCCCACCCTTGGCCTCAGCGAGCTGACGGGCCGCGTCAATCTGCGCGGGCGCGTTGAGGAGCCCGAAGAATTGCGTCGTCGCGTTGCCGGAGATCTGGTTGTGCAGACCCTTGGGCGCCTGGGTGGCGAAGACCAGCCCGAGCCCGTACTTACGGGCCTGTGCGGCGAGCGCGATCGAGCTGGCCGTGCAGGCTGTGGTGCCGGACGACGGCGCGAGCGTCTGCGCCTCATCCATCACGAACAGCCCACCCAGCGGTCGATCACCGGCGGGGTGCCGCTTGATCCAGGCGAAGAGCGCCATCTGCAACTGGTTGACGAAGCTCTGCCGCTCCTGATCGGACGTGAGGCCGACGAAGCTGATCACCGACACCCGAGCCCGCAGGCCCGGCGACGGTGTCAGCAGCAGCCCGGGGTCAGCCGGTGCACCGACCCCACCGAAGAGTGGATCGGTGACCATCGCCGCCTTGAGAGCCTCCGCCAACTCCTCGGCGAGCTTGCCGGCACGGGCCAGCCGACTGACCCCCTCGGGCAGGTCGGCGAGGAACTCGGTGAAGCCGGGCAGACCCACCATCCCGCTTCGTGCGTATGCCTGGAGGGCCTCGGTGAGGACGGCCTTGCCCTGCTGAGCGAGCCTGCTCGACCGGTCGACGCCGGCCCGTGGCGCGAGCGCCTCCACGGCGGAGCGGACAGCCTGGTCGAACTCGTCGGGCCAGTCCCGCAGCGAGGTGAAGTCGGGCAGCGGCTGGAAGCTCAACGGCCTGCCGGCGGTGACCCGGGGCGTCCACACCACCACCTCGGTGTGTGCGAGGTAGTCGGTGGCCCGTTCGGCGTCGCCGGGACCCCAGCCGCTCGGCGGCTCGGGCCACGCGTCCCCGAGCCGAGCGAGGTCGTTGTTGGGGTCGAGCACGATCGCGGAGACACCCTCCCGGGCGCACTCCTCGACCAACCGGCGGATGAGCACCGTCTTGCCCGAGCCGGACCCGGCGAACACGACGGCGTGCCGGCGCAGCGATTCCAGGTCCACCGTGAAGGGACGACCGCCGTCGACGATCCGCCCCAGCCCGATCGCCCGGCCGCCGGCGCCGACCACGAGATCGGCCGTCTCGGCGGTGCCGGGCACGGCGGCCGGACCGGTCGACGGTCCACCGTTGACGTCGACGGCCGGCGCGTACGTCGGGACGGGATCGGCACCGCCCGGCGCTGGGCCGGCGCCTTCTCGGGTCCGGTCGGGGCCGGGCAGGACCGCCCGGAACAGCTCGGTGCCGCTAGCCGGACGGCGGGCCACCAGCCACTCCTGCAACGCTGTGGACGGTTCGGCCGCCATCACCCGCAGCGCCGCGAAGACCCGAAGGTCCGCCTCCGTCACCCCACACCGCAGACCGCCGGCCGCGTCGAAGCCCGCCAACACCTCGGTCGTACGCTTCCCGGTCGGCCACGGACCGTTACGCAGCAGGATCAGCCGCCGTTGCGGCAGGTCCCGGTCCAACCCGGCCAGCGTGCAGGCGGCCTTGACGCGGGCGGTGACGGCGATGGCGTTGGGGTGCGCGATGGCCCGGAAGCACCAGTGCGCCTCGTTCTCGGTGGCCTCGTCGAGTACCTCGATCAGCCGCCCGTGCAGCGCGGGCTTGCGCCCGGGCGGCGGATCGTACTTGTAGGTGGCGCCGGTCGGGGCCTGCTCGGCGATCCAGGCGGCCAGGCCGGCGGCGAGCAGCGGCGGCATGTGCTCGTCCTCGCCCGAAGCGGCGACGGCGGCCGAAACGTCCGCGGCTGCTATCAGCTCGGCGAACCGTGCGTCCAGCTCGCGCAGGCGGCGCTCGTCTGTCGTCGGGTCGCCAGACACGCCGCGGACGGTGCCCGCCGTCGGCGTCGAATCGGTGCCGTCGATGAGCCGGTCGAGCTCGATCACCTCGTCGTGGTCGCGGCACCAGGCGACGTGGCGGTCCACTCGGCGCAGCAGGGCGCGAGGCGTCAGGGTGGATGCGTCGGCGAAGGCGGCAGGGGCGATCGGCCAGGTGGGGTGGGGTGGCACGAAGTGCGGACCCGCGAACGCGGCGGAGAGGCGCTTCGCCACGATCGCTTGACCGATCTCCGGGGTGGGGATCCGGTCCGGGAGGGTCGCCTCACGGAACCGGTCGCCGACGGGGGTGGGCGCGGTACGCGTCATCAGCACCCAGGTGTCCGGCAGGCACGAGACGACGACCAGCGTACGGCGGGTGACGTCGCGGAGCTTGAGCAGGCCGTCGGCGATCGGGCCGAACACCTTGGCCTGGCCGTCCTCCAGCCCGTTGTGGTGGTTGAGCAGTGACGTGCTGGTCTGGGCGAAGAGCGTGTCGAGCTGGTCCACGGCGATGACCGTGGGGTCCAGTGTCAAGGCCATCAGCCGGGAGATGTCCTGCACGATCTGTTGCGGGGTCCGGATCGTGGCGCTCAACCCCCACACCGCCCGCATGGCCGGGTCGCCCGGCTCGGAGATCAGGTGGGCGTAACCCACGTCCTGCGCCTCGAAGTCGATGGCGCCGTGCAGGACGAGCGCCCGAGCGGTGTCCTGGGCGTCCCGCCCGACCTCCCGATCGCGGGCGCGTAGCGCCCAGATGAAGGCGTCGAGCTGCTCACGGGTCACCGGCCGGGCGCCGGCGACCGCATCGCGGACCTCCACCGGCAGGCCGAGCTGGGGGGTGAGCCGACGAAGAAAGGTCTTTAGCTGGGTGCCCCAGCCGACGTGGGCGCGGCCCATGCCCTCCACGAGGGCCAGGGCGACGCTCTCCCAGAACGTCTTGCCGCTGACCATGTCGACCAGGAAGAAGTAGCCGCCGTCGCGCTGGATCTGCTCGCGGACCGCCCCGAGCAGGTGCGTCTTGCCGGCGCCCGCGCGGCCCTGCATGGCGACGCCGAGCGGCACCGTCGTGTCATCCGTGCGGGCCCGCGCCACCCCGCGCAGGATCTCCGCGACCACCTTCTCGTGCAGCTCGGGCACGTTGTGCGGGCTGGGTCGCCAGACGTCGTCCGGGGTGACTGCCGGGTTGAAACTCACCGCTTCCAGGGCGGCCCGCTGGGCGTCGGCGATCATGCTGGGCCGATCGCCAGGGCGTGGTTGTCCTCGTTCCCGATGCGAACGGCTGCGGCGCGGTCCCTCGGGGTCAGCGACTTGGTGTTCGCCACCGGAATGATGCGGACGTCCTCCCGGCCGAGCATCGCCCGCAGCGCCGCGTCCAGGGCGGCCCGGTCGGTGTCGGGGAGCCGCTCCCTGACGTCGGCGAGGCCGACCCAGGCGCCCGGCGCCGTGGCCAGGTCCCGGTACGCCGCGCGAACCAGCGCCTCCAGGTCCGCCGCCGTTGCCGGTGCGGCGTTCCGGGGCTCGCTGGAAGGCGGGGTCGTTGCGTCGGTCTGCTTGAAGAAGTCGCCATGGCTGACCCGGAGCCGGTCCAGCGAGCGGTGCAGGTTGGCTAGGACGACGAACAGGGACCGGGTCGTCGAGCCGCCCTGCTTCGGCGGCGCGGCGGTGTGCAGCTGACGGACCATCCGCCAGCCCTCGTCGGTCAGCTCGTGCGCGAACGGCCGGTGGGTCCGATCGGTCTCGACCAGGCCCAGCTCGATGAGCCTTCTGTTGTCTGGGCCGGTCAACGTGAACCCGGCCAGCTCGCGCAGCTCGACGTTGGTGAGTCGGCGCGCCTCGACCATCAGCACCACGAGGGCGTTGATCTGGTTCGGCGTCAGGTGCGGGACGTCCACCGGGCTCGTCATGATGTCTCATCTCCAGGGGGGTGCGTGCCGCCCGCGCGCCGCCGGGCCAGCAGCCGACGGATCCCGTCGACCACCGCCAGCGCATCGGACAACACCTGCTCATTGGTGAAGCGGAGCACGTCCAGCCCGAGGAGTTGCAGCTGCACGTCCCTCCGCCGATCGTGGGCGAAAGCGATTCGCCCACGATGCTCCGGGCCGTCCACCTCGACCGCAAGACCCACGACGGGCCAAAAAAGATCCAGCCGGTACGCCGCGCCCAGTACGTGCCACTCGTACGTCTGGTTCCACCGCCGACCCCGCGCCCAGTCGTGTGGTGCGAGCGCGCGTTCCAACGCCTGCTCGGCCGCGCTGTCGCCGCGTGGCACGCCCGCGATTGGCGGCCAGGCCAACACCGTCGACTCCGGCTCGGCGGCGGTGGCCGGAATCCGCTCGTTCGTGCTGGCCAGCTCGGCGAATCGTGCCGGCACCAGCACCGGGACCGAGCGCACCCGGTCGGCGTGGCGCAGCGGCCCACCGGCCAACCACACCGTGAAGCCGCCGTGCCGCACGAGCCACTCGGCGGCGGCCACCAGCGTCCGCTCCGCGTCCGCACCCAGGTCGGGCAGGGCGATGAGGAGTACGCAACCCTCCCGCTCGTACGCCTCGGCGATCACCCGGGCGAGCCCGGCGGCGCGTACCCCCGGGGCGAAGCGGTACCGGCCGGCGGGGCGGCGTGGACCGCGCAGCCCACGCTCGGCGAGGTCGGCGAGGAACGGCCCGAAGTGCCGGGAGCGGGCGGCGGTGCGGGCTGCGAGGGCGCGCACCGCCGCCACGCCGAGTGTGCCGTCCCTCTCGAGGCGGTCGGCTCCGGCCAGCCAGCGGGGGAACATCGCGAGCGCCGCGACGTCTAGTTGGTCGAGGAGCGCGTCCACGAGGTCGCCGAGCGGACCTATCAACGTGGGCCGGAAGTGCACGATCGCAGGCGCTGCCGGTGGCAACGGGTCGAGTGCCACCCGCAGCAGCTCCGGGTCGACGCCCGGCAGGTGACTCACTCGCCGCGTCGGCGGGGTAGCCCACCAGGCCCCGTTGGCGTCTCCGTTGGCCCGGACGGGGTGCGCCATGCCGGCACCCTACGACATGGGCGTGCGTGACCGGGACCCCTCGGCAGCGGATGCGATCGGCCGCTCAGCGCAGGCGGCGGATGTCGCCGAACGCCCGGTAGAACCCGCCACGGTTGGACTCGCGGACCTCGGTGACCAGGTAACGGGCGCCCGGCTCGCGGATGCCCTTGGGAAACTGCACCGACCAGTCCCGTCGGTAACCGTCGGACAGCACCTGAACCCGCAGCCGCCCCCGATCGCTCAGGCATTGCACGATCACGCCTGCGCCCGAGTCGCTGGTGACCTCGACGATCGTCGGCTCGACGGGCCGCGGTGCCTCACGAGGAGCCTTGACGTCGCGCACCTCGGGCACATCCCCCGCCTGGGCCGCACGGATCGCCGGCTCGCTCGCGTCGATGCAGGCCAGTTGGCCGCCGGTGGTGACGACGTAGAGCCGGTCGTCGTGGTACTGCATGGAGTACGCCGAGCCGCAGCCGGTGCCGAGCTTCCACAGGCGGGTGCCGGCCGCATCGAAGCAGTAGATCGAGGACTGGCTGTCACCGGCGAAAACGTACCGGCCGCCCTCGGCGGTGGCGCAGGAGAACACCGGGGCGTCGCAGAGATAGCTGCGCTCGAACCCACCGGTCTTGGACAGCCGCACCACCTCGCGGGTGCCAGTGCCGGCGAACACGCTGCCGTGCTCCTGCCAGCCGAAGAGCACCGAGCCGGTCCTGGTGTGCCACAGTTCGCGGCCGGTACGCCACTCGTAGCCGGTCACCCCCTGCGAATGACCGTGGTAGATCGCGTCGTTGTCGCATCGCACCATCCAGGCCGAGCGCCCTCGCCCGGGCCTACGCCACAGAAACTCGTCTTCATGGTCGACGGCGGTGATCCCGCCGTCGGCGTCAGAGACGCCCAGGACACCGTCGTGGATGTCCAGCCAGTAGATGTCGATCTCCGGAGCGATCGCGTATGCCACCCGGGGGATCTTGCCGGAGAGGTCGTAGACGTTGCCGTCATCGCAGCCGGCGTAGATCCACGCGTCGTCGGCGACGATGCACTTCACCCCGTCGGGGAGGCGGACCTGGCTGCGCACCTGGGCGTCGTGGTCGAGCGCGGTGATCACTCCGTGCTCGTTGCCGACCATGCAGTGCCGCCCATCGACGAAGATGCCGAAGGCGGGGGCACCGGAGTCGTAGCGCCAGAGCACCGGTGCGGTGCGGGCGGTGGAGCGGGTGCTGACGATCTGCCGTCGGGAGACGGTGCGCTTCTGGCGTACGCCCGCGACCGCCGGAGCGTAGCCCTTGCGGATCTTCTCCCCGATCTTCTTCGCCGCGGCTGCCCGGGCCCGGGCATTGTCCGGATAGGCGCTCGCCTTGACCTGCCCCTGGTCGCCGATCCGGCCGAAGCGCACGGTCAGAGTGGCGTTGTCGACGATGACCTCGTAGAACTTGTGCGCACCGTCCACTTCGGACAGTTCGAGGTAGGTCGTCTCCTGGGACATGAGGGGCCTCCGAGGGGTCAGCGACCGGCCCGAGGTGGCCGGCGCGGCGACAGTGACCACACGCTAACGGCGACCCCCGACAGAATCGGCTCGTCCGAGCGTCGGCACCTCAGTGCCCCGGCCAGCGCAGCGCGTCATCGCGGAGCACTGCGTGCGCGCCGACGGTCTGGTTGACGATCTGCGTCACCCGTACGTCGACCGCGACGCTGGCCAGCGCTACCGCGTCCGGTCGGCTGAGGCCGTGCATGCGCTGCATCAGGGTCAGCATCGAGTCCAGAGCCATGAACGTGGCGTCGTCGAGGGACGCGCCGACGCCCTGGGTCAGCCAGGCGTCCGCGATGCGGGCCACCGGCCCGGTGACCGGGAAGTCGTCGCGGACGTCGAAGGTCAACGTCACCTCGTCCATCGGACACTCGATGGCGGTGCCGCCCACCTCGCCGTCGCCCTGTGCGGCGTGCCCGTCCCCGACGGAGAACAGCGCGCCGTCGACCGGGATCGGCAGCAGCAGGGTGCTGCCAGTGGTGAGGTCCTTGCAGTCCAGGTTGCCACCGCAGGCGCGCGGAGGGATTGTCGAATGACGCCCCGGCTCGGCGGGCGGCATGCCGAGCACACCCATGAAGGGCCGGAGCGCGACCGTGTGGCCATGCTGGTTGCGGCCGGTCATCGTCACCGGGTCCAGTTCCCAGGAATGCACCACGCCTTCCTGCTCGACGCCGTACCGCTGGTTGAAGCTGCTGGGCCAGCCGCCGGCGACGGTGGTGCCCCAGCTCGCCGGGACGACCGCGTCGATGCGTACCGCGAGGGTCTGGCCAGCGCGAGCACCGCGGACCGCGACCGGACCGATCAGCGCGTGCCCGTGATCGGTCTGGTACTGCGGTGCCCGGGGCCGGTCCCGGTTGTGCCCGCCGGGATACGGGCCGGCCGACCACCAGCAGTCCAGGGTGCGGTAGGTGACGGTGTCGCCGGGGTCGATGGTGAGCACGGGCGCGAAGTCGGGGGAGAAGTGGCCGTGCAGGGTGTCGTCGCCAGGTGTGAGGGTGTGTCGCATCAACGCAGGTTAGTGGCACCTGATCCCCGCGACGGGTGCGGCGGGCGCCCGGGGGGCCGGGCACCCGCCGCACACCGAGTCAGTCCGAGTGGTGTCAGCCTGCGGTGCAGGAGCGGATCTGCGGACGAGCGCTGCTGTTGCCGTTGGTCATCGTGGTGAAGCCGAAGGTGTTGCCGCTGCCGTTGGACCGCATGGTCATGATGGTGCCGCTGCTGTCCCAGGTGGCGTTGCCGTTCCAGATGGTGGAGACCCGTTGCGGTGCGGTGATGGCCACCACCACGGTCCACGTGCTGGCGCCGCTGACCGTCACTGACGTGTTGTACCGGTCGCCCCAGACGTTCGGGGTCGTCGCCGTCGCGGTGCAGCTGCCACCACCGCCGGGGGGCGGGGTGCCGGTGCTGGGCGGTGGGGTCGTGCCGTCGGGCGCGACCGCGCGGCCGGTGGACGGCGAGATCATGCCGGGGCAGAGGTTACGGCTCGTGAGGTTGGCCATGATCTGACCGATGGCGTCGCGGGTGTTCTGGATCCCGTCGTGCATGAGGATGACCTGACCCGCTTGGAGGCGGCTCGCGTTGGACACGATCTGGCTGACGCTCGCGCCGTTCCAGTCCTGTGAGTCCACGTCCCAGATCACCTGGCGCATGCCGAGCGAGGACGCGACGGACTGAAGGGTGGAATTGGTCTCCCCGTACGGCGGCCGGAACAACTGTGGCCGGACGCCGGTGGCCGACTGGATCGCCGAACTGGTCTGGGACAGGTCGGACTGCATCTGCGCCTGGCTCATCGAGGTCATGTGGGCGTGGTTCCAGCTGTGGTTGGCGACCCACATGCCGGCGGCCACCTGCGCCTGTGCCGCCGACCGGTTGTTCTGGACGTTCTGCCCGACGTTGAACATCGTGGCCCGTACGCCGTTGGAGCGCAGGACGTTGAGGAGCGCGCTGGTGTTGCCGGTCGGGCCGTCATCGAAGGTGAGGCCGACGTAACCGTTGCAGGTGGCGGCGCTCGACGGGGTCGAGCTGGCCGCGAGGACGACGCCGCACATCGCAACGGCGGTGCTGAGGACGGCCAGTGCCGCGCGCAACGGCCTCGACCGCAGAGCCGTGCCGGGGGAGAGCCTGCTCATCTGGTGCCCCTTCTCGCAGGCCGGATGTGCCCGAGTATGCGGGCAGCACAGTCCGGACAGGTGTGGGTGAGTGGGGAGGCCAAACCGAATCCGTCACGACATCGATCGCATTGACCTCGATGGATCGGAGTATTACAGCGAGAATTCCAACGCGTCAACAACTTCCGGAACTTTCCGAAAGAAGCCGGATGGTGGCCGGGGCCGTCTGCCATGGCAGGTTGCGGGTGCGCGGCCGGCAGGTGCCAAGTCGATCGGCGTGTTCCGTCGCTTGATCCGGAAAACTACCGGAAGCTGCAGTCGTGGTGAACGTCTGATCCGACCGGGTGCCACTGTCCAGCGGCAGGAGGCCGCGGCCGTCCTGGCGAACGTGCGCCAGCCGGAGCCAATCTCTCCTGTTGATGAGCGGCCGGGCCTCGGCGTACGTCGCTGAGCGGCGTCGGGGCCCGGTAGCCGTCGCCCGTGCTGGCGCAGGCGCGCCGGTTTCGTCGTGATCAACCCGTTGACACGACCGCAGTCCGACCGGAACTATCAGCGACAGTCCACTGCCCCGACCTCCGTTGTTCACGAACCCAATGACAACGATGTCAGGGCCTAAGCCCCCAACACGCCCGACAGCACCACCACAGTTGCGGTCTTCCATGCCCAGACCTTCGACGTACTCGACCGGTTCGAGTCGAAAGGCCCCGTCTTTCATGTCGCATTCCCTCCATGCGCGTTCCCTGTCACCCCGCCTGATCGCGGCGACAACAGCCGCCCTGCTACCGCTGGGACTGCTCGTCGCCGCACCCCTGGCCCACGCCGCGCCCACCACGGCAACGCCTGGCAACTTCAGCTCCTCGTTCGAGCCGGCCGACCCGCAGCCCGCTACGAGCACTGTGGAACTCGGCGCGAACGGTAAGCCGGTTCAGGCGAACCTCAGCGGCCAGGTCAACACACTGCCCGGCAGCCTGCTCGGCCAGGTCAGCACCGTGACCGCGAGCGCCGAGCACCCGCCGAACGAGGTCGCCGCGAACCTCACCGACGCCGACCCGTCGACCAAGTGGCTCATGTTCCAGCCGAGCGGTTGGGTGACCTACCAGCTCACCAAACCCGCGACGGTGGTGCGCTACTCGCTGACCGCGGCCAACGACGAACCGACCCGGGACCCCAAGGACTTCGTCGTGCAGGGGTCCAACGACGGCAGCACGTGGACCGACCTGGACAAGCGCACCGGCGAGACGTTCAGCGGCCGGTTCACCACCAAGACGTACAGCTTCACCAACACGAGCGCCTACGGCTACTACCGGCTGAACATCACCGCGAACTCCGGTGACTCACTCGTGCAGCTCGCCGACTGGAACATCAGCGACGGCTCGAACGTCCGCCCGCCGATGGTCAGCGAAGCCACCGCCGGCCCGAACGGCGGCTACACCACGAAGCCGGGCGTCGGGTTCACCGGACTGGCCGCGTTGCGATACGCGGGTGGGGGCGATGGCGACGGCCGCTCGTACGCGACCAACAAATTGTTCGACGTCAACATCCCGGTCGGTCCGAAGACCCGCCTGTCGTACAAGCTCTTCCCCGAGTTCACAAGTGGGGACTCCCGGTACCCGTCCACCTACGCCGCCGTCGACCTGCACTTCACCGACGGCAGCTACCTCAGCGGACGCTCACCCGTCGACCAGCACGGCTACCCACTGACGGGCACCGGCCAGGGCACCTCGAAGGTGCTCTACGCCGACCAGTGGAACCTGGTGCAGGCCGACCTCGGCACCGTCGCACGCGGCAAGACGATCGACCGCATCCTGCTCGCGTACGACAACCCGCAGGCCACCGAGGAAACCCGGTTCCAGGGCTGGATCGACGACATCGAGCTGACCGCGGCACCGCCATCGATCGACGGATCGACGTTGACCAACTACGTCGACACCCGGCGCGGCACCAACTCGACGTCCGGTCTCTCGCGCGGCAACAACCTGCCGATCACGTCGGTGCCGAACGGCTTCAACTTCTTCACCCCGGTGACCGACGCGACCTCCGCCTCGTGGGAGTACGAGTACCACCGGATCAACAACGAGGCCAACCTGCCCATGCTGCAGGGCCTCGCGATCTCCCACGAGCCCAGCCCGTGGATGGGTGACCGCAACCAGATGTCGGTCATGCCGGTCGCCGGCGACGGACCCCTCACCGGTGCGCCCGCCAGCCGTGCGCTCGCCTTCAGCCACGACGACGAGACGGCACAGCCGGACCTCTACCGGGTCACGCTGCAGAATGGCCTGATCGCGGAGATGTCGCCCACCGACCACGCCGGGATCATGCGGTTCACCTTCCCGTCGGGGCAGGCGAGGGGAAGCCTCGTCTTCCACAACGGCACGTTCACCATCGGCGCGGACGGCACCTTCACCGGCTGGGTCGACAATGGCAGCGGCCTGTCGGCCGGTCGTAGCCGCATGTTCGTGTCCGGAGCTTTCGACCGGGCACCGACCGCCTCCGCCGCGACGTCCGCCACCTTCGCCCTCCCGGCGAACCGGGAGGTGACGATGCGCCTCGCGACGTCGTTCCTCTCCGTCGACCAGGCGCGCCGGAACCTCGACCTGGAGGTCACCGGTAAGAGCTTCGACCAGATCCACGCTGCCGCCACGGCCGCCTGGAAGGACCGTCTCGGTCGGGTCGAGGTGCGGGGCGCCACCGAGGCGCAGTTGGTCACGATGTACTCGAACCTGTACCGGCTGAACCTCTACCCGAACTCGCAGTCGGAGAACACCGGCACCTCCGCCGCCCCGCGCTGGCAGTACGCCAGCCCGGTCTCGGCGCCGGCCGGCACATCGACCCCCACCCACACCGGCGCGAAGATCGTCGACGGGCAGATCTACGTCAACAACGGCTTCTGGGACACCTACCGCACCGTGTGGCCCGCCTACTCGCTGCTGTACCCGGACATCGCCGCCAAGATCTCCGACGGGTTCATCCAGCACTACCGCGACGGTGGCTGGATCGCCCGTTGGTCGTCGCCCGGCTATGCCGACCTGATGACCGGCACCAGCGCGAACGTGGCCCTGGCCCAGGCGTACCTCACCGGGGTCAAGCTGCCCGACCCGCTCGCGGCGTACGACGCGGCCGTCAAGGACGCGACCGTCGCGTCCGGGCGCGGCGCGGTCGGACGCAAGGGCATCGAGACCTCCCTGTTCCTCGGCTACACGCCGACGTCCACGGCGGAGTCGGTGTCGTGGGCGCTGGAGGGCTACATCAACGACTACGGCATCGGCAACATGGGTGCGGCCCTCGCCAAGGACCCGGCCACGCCGAAGTCGGAGCGTGCCCGGCTCAAGGAGGAGTCGCGGTACTTCCTGGAGCGTGCCCAGAACTACGTCCACCTCTTCGACTCGAAGACGAAGCTCTTCCAGGGGCGCGATGCGGCCGGCAACTTCCTCGCCGGTAACCCGCTGGACTGGGGTGGCGTCTACACCGAGACCAACGGGTGGAACTTCGCGTTCACCGCACAGCAGGACGGCCAGGGCCTCGCCAACCTGTACGGCGGGCCGAAGGCACTGCAGGACAAGCTCGACGCGTTCTTCTCCACCCCGGAGAACGCCGACCGTCCCGGCGGGTACGGCGGCATCATCCACGAGATGATCGAGGCGCGTGCGGTGCGGATGGGTCAGCTCGGCATGAGCAACCAGCCGTCGCACCACATCCCGTACATGTACAACTTCGCCGGCGCGCCGGCCAAGACCCAGGCGACGGTACGGGAGATCCTGCGCCGCCTCTACGTCGGCAGCGAGATCGGCCAGGGCTACCTGGGCGATGAGGACAACGGCGAGATGTCGTCCTGGTACATCCTCAGCTCGCTGGGCATCTACCCCCTGCAGGCCGGGTCGACCGGGTGGGCCATCGGGTCGCCGCAGTTCACCAAGATGACCGTGCACCGCGCCAGCGGCGACATCGTCGTCAACGCGCCGAACAACAGCACGCGCAACGTCTACGTGCAGGACGTGTCGGTCAACGGCAAGAAGCAGCGCAGCCTGTCGGTGGATGTGGCCGCGCTCGCCAAGGGTGGCACCATCGACTTCCAGATGGGCCCCAACCCGTCGTCCTGGGGCAGCGGCAAGAACGACGCGCCGCCGTCGCTGACCAAGGGTGACAAGGTGCCGAAGCCGTTGCAGGACACCACCGGCCCCAGTCTCGGCACCGCGACCGCGACGGACGGCCAGGACGCGTCGAAGCTGTTCGACGACTCGTCGACCACGCAGCTGACCTTCACCTCGGCGACCCCGCAGATCAACTGGGCCTTCCGAACCGGAAAGCAGAAGCCGACGTACTACACGGTCACCTCCGGGGCGAGTGCCGGCGATCCGGCGGACTGGAGGTTGCAGGGTTCCAACGACGGCATCACCTGGACCACTGTGGACTCCCGCAAGGACCAGGCGTTCCCGTGGCGCAACCAGACCCGCCCGTACACGATCGACAAGCCCGGGCGGTTCGCGCAGTTCCGTCTCGCCGTGACGAAGACCGTCGGCGCCGCGCAGACCAACCTCGCCGAGATCGAGTTGCTCGCCGGGGGTGACGTCGACCTCGGGGGAGGCGACATCGCACTGACCGCCGCAGACAGCGTGCACGCGACGTCCGGCGTACCGGTCTCGGTGCCGCTGGCCACCGTCACCGGCGGCACCGCCACCGGTTACCAGGCCACGATCGACTGGGGTGACGGCACGCCGGTCACCGAGGGCACCCTGACGCTGAGCTCACGGGCCGTCTACCGCATCGGTGGGTCGCACACCTACGCCACGCCGGGCTACCACCAGGCGAACGTCACGGTGACCGACGGCGAAAGCCAGAGCTCCGCGACGGTCGGCGTCGAGGTGGGGTACGCCCCGACCTCCGGCCTCACCGCCGCTTTCGACACCGTCTGCATCGGGGACGAAGGGGTCCTCGCGGCGGACTGCGACGCCAAGTCGTGGGCCTACTCGCGGGCCGCCCTGGCGGCGGGCGGCGCGACCCAGGGCGGGCGGCAGCAGGTCCCGGGAACCGCGCTGCAGTTCACGCTGCCGGTGATCCCGGCCGGGCGGCCCGACAACGCCACCGGCAACGGTGCGACGCTCGTTCTCGACCTTCCGGACGACGCCCGGAGCATCTCCTTCGTCGGCGCCGGAACGCAGGGCAACCAGAGCACCACCGGCACGGCGACGTTCAGCGACGGCAGCACGGCCAGCATCCCGATCCAGCTGAGCGACTGGACGCTGGGCGGCAACCCCGACGGCACCCCGTCGTACGGCAACATCGTCGTTGCCAAGACGTCCTACCGCCTGTACGGCTCGAGCCGGGACGGTGCCCAGCCGTTCCTGTTCGCCACCGCGCCGTACCAGATCCCGGCGGGCAAGACGCTGGTGTCGGTGACCCTGCCGACGCAGACCGGCGATCCTCGCTCGGAAGGCCGGATCCACGTGTTCGCCGTCGCCAACGACGGCACACCGGCCCCCGCCCTGACGACCGTCGCCCCGAAGGACCAGTCGGCGAACGCCGGGCAGGTCCTCGCGGCGGACCTCGGTTCGGTGACTGGCGGCGTACCCGGGACGACGGGCTACCGCGCCCGCGTCCAATGGGGTGACGGCACTGCTCCGGACGACGTGACGATCGGTGCGTCCGGTGCGCTGAGCGGGCAGCACACCTATGCGCGGGAGGGCACCTACACGGTGCGCGTCACCGCGTGGGACACGCAGTCGAGCAGCATCAGGGCGTTCACCGTGACCGTGGTACGTGGCAGGTCCCAGCCGGCGATCGAACTGTCGGCCGCCAGCACCGTCACCACTGGTGAGGCGATCACCGTCGACGGCAGCGGGTTCGCCGCCGGCGAGCAGGTGACCGTCACTGTCGGCACCAACCCGGCACGGACCACGAAGGTCGAGGCTTCCGCGGCAGGCACGGTGCGGGCTTCGGTCGCGACGTCCGGTGACGCGCAGCCTGGCCGGTACGCCGTCACCGCAACGGGAGCGTCCTCCCGTATCCCGGCGACGGCCACCGTCCAGGTGACCGCGCCAACGGAGGTGCCGACCTACCAGCCGAGGGTGGCGCTGACGACCACCTCGGGGCCGCGCGCCAGGACGATCACGATCGACGGTTCCGGGTTCGCCCCGAACGAGGCGGTCACGATCACCTTCGGGAACGGTCTCGCGGTCAGCACCGTGCGCACGAATGGTGACGGTGTCATCTCCGGCGCGACGGTCAGCGTCCCGGGCGTGGCGAAGGCGGGCGCGACCAGCGTCACGCTGAACGGTGCTACGTCGGCGACGAAGGTGTCCCGACCGTTCACCGTAACCGGCTAGAACTGCTGCCCTAGTGCAGCCGTGTTGGGCGGGCCGTGCTCACGGCCCGCCCAACACGGGGGGCGGAAATGATTGCCTGTTAGCGTCGGCTGCCGTGGCCGATCTCGCACTGCTCGCGTCCGGGCGCGACGCCGATGTCTTCGCGCTCGACGAGTCGAGGGTGCTGCGCCACTACCGCCAGGGCGGGGACACCGCCCCGGAGGCGGAGGTGATGGCGTACGTCGCCGCCGCCGGTTACCCGGTCCCGGCCGTGTACGCCGTCGACGGCCCTGACCTGGTGCTCGAACGACTCGACGGCGAGACTCTCCTGGACGCGCTGCTCGCCGGCCACATGGACGTCGGCGCTGCCGCCGAGCTGCTCGTCGACCTGCACGACCGCCTCCACCGCCTGCCGGCTCGGTTCAGTGCCGAGCCGACGGACCGCGTCCTGCACCTGGACCTGCACCCGCAGAACGTCATGCTGACCTCGCACGGGCCTGTGGTGATCGATTGGCGCAACGCCGCCGAGGGGCCGGCTGACCTGGACGTTGCCATGACCGCCCTGATCTTTGCCGAGGTGGCGGTCAGCCTGGACGCGCAGCTCGCCGACTTCGCCCGGGAGGGCCTCGACGCCTTCCAACAGCGGGCGACGCCACCGCGTGCCAGCCAACTGCGAAGCGCGCTGGGCCTGCGCCGGGTCAACCCCACACTCTCCGTCGACGAGAAAACTGCCCTGGACCGCGCGGCTGCCCTGGTCCACACCCGCGCAGGCTGACCCGCAGGTAGCCGCTCAGCCTGCTCGCGGTGCGGTCAGTCGTAACTGCCACCGCGCGCCCTGGCTGGTGAGCCGGACCACCGCCAACGGCTCCACGTCGACCTGCCGGTACGTCGCGATCGGCAGGTCGAGAGCGTGGACGATCGCGACCCGGATCACCAGCGGGTGGGTGACCGTGATGATTCGCTGGCCTCGCGCGCGCTGCCCGTCCAGCCAGCGACCCACCCGGTCCCGCACCGCCGCGACGGATTCGCCTCCATGAGGCGCGGAGTCCGGCGTGGACAGCCACTCGTGCAAGGCCTGCGGCTGTTCGACGGCGATCTCCTCGAACGACCGTCCGGTCCAGTCGCCGTAGTCACAGTCGGCCAACGCGGCGTCGATGGTGGGCCGCAGACCGAAGGCGTAGGCGGTCTGGGTGGCCGCTGCCGCTGGACTCGACAGGCACGCATCGTCGACGGACAAATGCCCGCGTCGGCCCGACTCGACGCGCGCCTGGGCGAGGGCGGCCCGCAGGCCGCCCTCGTCCAAGCCGTCGTCCGTCCCGCCGAAACGGGCCCGCCGCAGGGCGGTGGTGTGACCGTGGGCGACCAGCCGGAGGCTGGTGGGGGTCACGTGCTCGGAAGCGCGGCGGCAGCCCGACGACGCCGGTCCTGGTGCATCAGCGCCGCGAACAGCAGGCCGATCCCAGTCCAGAGCACCACCTGGGTGCCGAGAGAGGCGAGCCGGAAATCCCACAGCAGAGTTGCGGGGAAGTCGGCCGGAACCTCCTGGAAGGACGGCATCACCACGTAGGACACCACGGTGACCAGCAGGAACCCTGCGGCGGCCGCAGCGGCGCGCTGCCACGTCGGCGCCTCGTTGCCGACCGCCCGATAGCCCAGCGAGCCCGCCCACACCGCCACCAGGCCGAGCACCACCATCAGCAGATAGGTGACGGTGCGCTGGTTGATGGTGGCCGGGTCGCCAACGGCCGGGGGATTCGCCGGATACTTCAAAAACGGCACGATCACTGCGCCGAGCAGTGCCGCGCCGGCCAGCAGCAGGCCCGACCGGCCGTCGTCGTAGGTCCGACGTCGACGGGACAGCAGGACGTACGCCGTAGCCAGCAGGCCGCCCATCGCGGCGCCGAACAGGCCGGTGGCGAGGAACAGACCACCGCGCTGACCAGTCCGGCTGACCAGGGCGTCCTCGTGATCGTGCCCACCGGCTGCGGGCTCGGAATGCGCCGCCGCCGCTTCCTCGATGGCGATGGCCGCCTCGACCTGTGGTTCGCCGGCGACGTACGCGAACGTCCCCGCGATCAGGCCGGCGATCAGGCCGGCGAGCAGCCCACGGACGAGGACGGTGACGAACGGGGGAGCAGTGGTGGATGTCAGTGGCACGGGACGCCCAGCAGGTGCCGACCGTCGTGCATCAGCTCGTGCAGGTACATGCCACTGCGCGAGACCGCCCCCTGATCGAAGGCGACGAGGTAGGCAAGCAGGCTGAGCGCAACGACGGTCGCCAGGACGATCCACAAGAGACGAGTGGTGTCAGCGGGACGCACCATCGGCTGGCTGGAAGTAGAACTAGACATGAAACACGAACCTCCCCGGGGATGACGCGTCCCCATTGCAAGGCTGCGGACGACCGAGTGTCCTGGCTCGCGGGCCCAATGAGCTGGGAAACCGCTTACAGTGGCGCGACCGCGCCGGATTCAAACCGGCTTCCCTCGCGTCGCCGCAGATAGTGGGTCGACGGTATCGGTGCCGCCTCAGGCGGTCAACCCAGCCCGGCAAGCCCGGACCTGCGATGCGGATACTATCGACAAGGCTGGATGTTAAAGATACGATGCTTGATTGCGCTGACGCACACATCCCGCGACCCATGGGCGGCCTGTTACCGCTAACATGGGCAATCTGCCGGGTCGGGTCTGAAACACCGGGCCGACCCGGACATCTGACCAATGAGTGGGCGGGGTGTGGGGTGTACGTGAGCGTGCCAGGGCGTGTCCGATGACGACCAACGAGCCGGCGCTGGGACCGGACATCGTTGACGCGCACCATCACCTCTGGGTCCGGGCACGGCACCCGCAGCCCTGGATCGATCCGCACACCATGGCCGCGATCGACGATGATTTCACGCCTCTCGATCTCGCCCCGGCGGCCCAGGCTGCCGGCGTCACCCAGACCGTCGTCGTGCAGTCCGTCGCTTCCCGGACGGAGACGCCCGAGTTGCTGGGCATCGCGGCCGACGATCCCCTCATCGCCGGGGTCGTCGGCTGGGTCGACCTCACCGCTGACGACGTCGGCGTTCGCCTCGACCGACTTCGGGCGGCACGGGGCGGAGACTGGTTGGTCGGGATCCGCCACCTCGTCCAATCCGAACCTGACCCGGCGTACCTCGACCGCCCGGACGTCCGGCGGGGCATCGCCGCGGTCGGCGCGGCCGGCCTCGCCTTCGACCTGCTGGTGCGCGACCACCAACTGCCGGCGGCGACTCGGCTCGTCCGCGATCTGCCCCAGATGCGGTTCGTCCTGGACCACCTCGGCAAACCGTCGCTCGGGCACGCAGGCCTCGGCACCTGGCCCCGTGACCTGCGTGCGCTCGCTGCCGAGCCCAACACCACGGCGAAGCTCTCCGGCCTGGTGACCGAGGTGGACGGCCCGTCCTGGTCGACGGCCGATCTGCGGCCCGCCGTCGAGCACGCGCTCGACGTGTTCGGCCCGGACCGGCTGATGTTCGGCTCGGACTGGCCGGTGTGTCTGCTCGCCACCTCGTACACCCGCTGGGTCGACGCCCTCACCGACCTGCTGGACCCGCTCCGCGACGACGAGCGTGCGGCGATCTGGCGAGAGACCGCCCGTGGGGCGTACCAGTTGAAGGCGTCGTGACGCCGCGGGGGCGCGCGGCCTGACGGGTCGGAAGCCCTCCCGCGCCTGGGCCTGCCGATCGGCTGAAGGTTGCGCCCGTTTGATCAGACGTATGGCCCTCATGGATGGTTCGGATCTCGATCACAAAACATGCCCGAAAGACCTTGGCAACATGTGTCGATGCGTGGCAAGGTAACGCCTGATCGAGGGAAACATCCGACCTATCTTGTACGGGCGGTGCGGGCATGTCTCTTACGGGCGGTGCGGGCATGAGAGGTCCGACGATGACTACCGTCGAGGCGACCGCCGGCACGCAGCGCGGTGATCTCAGCGATTGGTTCCGGGAACGGATCTCCCATGCCGTCTCCGAGCTGACCGCCGCGACCGCGCTCGTCGTCCTGTTCATCGCGTTGACGATCGCCAGTCCCTACTTCCTGACGGCGGACAACCTCTTCAACATCGGGGCGCAGACCGCGGTGATCGCCATCATCGCCACGGCGCAGACGATGGTGATCATCACGAAGGGCATCGACCTGTCCGTGGGGTCGGTCGCCGCGCTTGCCGGCGTCGCGGGGGCGATGGTCGTCCGCGACCTCGGCTTCTCGCTCTGGGCGGCGACGGCCGTCGCGATCGGCGTCGGCGCGCTGGCCGGGCTGCTGAACGGCCTGCTGGTGACGGTGGCCCGGATTCCGCCGTTCATCGCGACGCTGGGGACGATGTCCGTGGGTCGCGGTCTCGTCTTCATCATCACCGGAGCGGTCGGCGTCTACGGCCTGCCCCGCTCCTTCCAACTGCTCGGCAACGGGGAGATCGTCGGCATTCCGTTCGCCGTGGTGATCACCGTCCTCGTCGCCGTCGGGGTTGCCTTCCTGCTCTCCCAGACGCGCTTCGGCCAGCACACCTACGCGATGGGCTCCAACCTGGAGGCGGCCCGCCGCTCCGGCATCGGGGTGCGGCGTCACCTGACCGGGGTGTACGTGCTGGCGGGTGTGCTGGTCGGGCTGGGCGGCATGATCGCCGCGTCCCGGGTCAACTCCGGCCAGCCGAACTACGGGATCTCGCTGGAGCTCGATGTCATCGCCGCCGCGGTCATCGGTGGTGCCAGCCTCTTCGGGGGCCAGGGCCGGATCGTGGGGACCATCATCGGTGCGTTCCTCATCGCCCTGGTGCGCAACGGCGCGGTCCTGCTCGACATCAGCATCCACTACCAGCAGGTGATCGTCGGCCTGATCATCTGGGCCGCCGTCTACTTCGACCAGTACCGCCGTCGGCGGCTGGAAGCACGGGGTTGACATGCCATTCCGAGAGTCCGAACGAGGAAGGAGACGCACCATGGCGCACACCACCACCAGCCGGCGGGCGCGACGGCCCATCCTGCGCGCACAGGCCATTCTGGCCGCTGCCGCGGCGACCGCTCTTCTCAGCGCCTGCGGCGGGGTCGACGTCCGCGACGGAGGCGACGGCGCGACCAAGGACGCGAGCGGTCCGTTGAAGCTCGCCGTCGTCCCGAAGGCTGTCGGGGCTGACTACTGGAACACGGTGAAGGCGGGCGCTGAGTGCGCCGCGCAGCGCGCGGGGGACGTCACCGTCCAGTGGGACGGGGTGACCACCGAGACCGATGTCGAGGGCCAGGTCAACCTGATCCAGAACTTCGTCACCAAGAAGGTCGACGGCATCGTCTACGCGGCGACGGACTCCAGTGCGCTGGCACCCGCCACAGACAAGGCGCTCGCCGCGGACATCCCGGTCGCGATGATCGACTCTGGCACCAGCCCGCAGCCGTCGAACGTGCCGCTGTTCGCCACCGACAACCGCGCGTCGGCGACCGAGGCCGCGAAGCTACTCGCCACCGAGCTTGGCCCCGGCAACCACGAGGTGGCACTTGTCGAGTTCCAGCCCGGATCGCAGACCAACACCGAGCGAGTCGACGGCTTCAAGGCCGGCCTCGCCCAGTTCCCCAATCTGAAGCTGGTCGGCCAGCAGCCCAGCCGCAGTGACGTCAACGAGGCACGACGCGTCACCGAGAACATCCTCACGGCCAACCCCAACCTCGCCGGCATCTTCGCGGCCAACGAGCCGAGCGTGCTCGGTGCCGCGCAGGCCATCCAGGCGGCGAACAAGTCGGGCAAGGTGGTCATCATCGGTTGGGACGCCGCCCCGGACGAGGTCGCCGGCCTGCGCAGCGGTCAGATCTCGGCGCTGGTCGTGCAGAACCCGTTCAAGATGGGCTACTTCGGCGTCGACAAGATGGTCAAGCATCTCCGGGACAAGGCTCCGCTGGCGTCGGCGGACACCGGCGTCACCTTCGTCACGAAGGAGAACATCGACACCGCGGAGATCAAGGCGGTGCTCGAACCGAGTTGCGCCAACCCCCCGGTGCAGTGATGGGCACCACCCCGACGGCCACCGCCGGCAGCGATCAGCAGTCGACTGCCGGCGAACCACCGGTCCTCGAAGCCCGTGGCATCGTCAAGCGATTCGGGCACGTCGAGGCGCTGCGCGGCGCCGACTTCACGGTCCACCGGGGTGAGGTCGTCGCGCTGATCGGCGACAACGGCGCCGGAAAGAGCACCCTGATCAAGACGCTGTCCGGCGTGCACCCGCCCGACGAGGGCGAGATCCGGGTGGGCGGCCTTCCCGTCCAGTTCTCCACCCCGCTGGACGCGCGCCGCGCGGGGGTGGAGACCGTCTACCAGGATCTCGCCGTCGCCGACGACCTCAGCGTGGCCGCCAACCTGTATCTCGGGCGGGAGATCCTGCGCTCCGGGCCGCTCGGTCGGCTGGGGCTGCTCGACAAGCGCGCCATGCGGCAGGGTGCTGCCGCGGCCCTCGACGAGCTGGGCGTCCGGATCCCCCGGGTCAGCACCCCGATCGCGATGCTGTCCGGTGGGCAGCGGCAGTGCGTCGCGGTGGCTCGCGCCATCATCTGGGCGACCAGCGTGGTCATCCTCGACGAGCCCACCGCGGCGCTCGGCGTGATCCAGACTCAGCGGGTGCTCGACGTCGTCCGACGCGCCCGCGACGCCGGTATGTCGGTGGTGCTGGTGAGCCACAACATGCCTCAGGTGCTCGAGATCGCCGACCGGGTCGAGGTGCTGCGCCTCGGCCAGCGGGCGGCCCGGCTCCGCGCGGACGAGGTCACCACCGACGACCTGGTCGCGGCGATGACCGGAAGCACCAGCGTGGAACGGGACGAGCGCTGACGGAGGCTCAGAACCGTGCCGGCTCGGCGCCCGCGTCACCGTCGTCGGGTAGACCGTGCAACGACTCCTCCACCCCGATCAGGTGGTTGGCCATCCGGATGCGGGCCCGCTCCGGGTCGCGTGCCCGCAGGGCCTTCAGAATTGCGGCATGTTCGTCATGGGTACGCCGGTCCGCGCCCTCCTCGTGCAGGCTCCGCCAGAGCCGCCCGCGTAGGGTGCGCCCGGCGAAGGCCTCGATCAGGCCGACGAGCACCGGGTTCTCGGCGTGCACGGCGATGATCCGGTGGAAGGCAATGTCGATCTCCATGATCCGCTCGTGGTCCTGCGGTGACTGGCCGGCGATTCGGGCTGCCTCGTCGAGCAGCTCCCCGGCCTGAGCGAGAGCCTCGTCGGTGATCTTGGTCGCCGCCAACCGGGCGGCCTCGCACTCCAGCAGCCGCCGGACGGTGTGGATGTGCCGTGGGTCGCCCTGGCCCTGGAAGTCCACCACGAAGCCCATCGGGGCCAGCAGCTGCGGCGCGTCGAGGTTGGTGACGTAGGTGCCGTCACCCTGACGGATGTTGACGATGCCGAGGATCGACAGGGCCGACATCCCCTCGCGCAGCGATCCCCGCGAGACACCGAGCGACTCGGCGAGGTCCTTCTCGATGGGCAGCCGGTCCCCGGGCTTGAACCTTCCTTCGAGGATCATCCGCTTGATGCCGTTCACCACCTCGTCGGTGCGCGACATGACACCTCCTAGCGGCCGGCGGGGGTGGCCGTCCCACCCGCGATCACGTACGGCTCCGGAGATGACACGGTAGTCGGCTGGGCCGCGGCCCAGTAACCGCCGTCGGGGAACCGGTAGAGCGCGACCGATTCGGGGCGCATCTGCGTCGAGTAGCCGGGCTGGCTGGGCAGGACGTAGCCGCTGCCCGAGCCCGTGTCCCGGACGATGCACGGGTCGGTGAAGTGCTCGTGCAGGTGGTCGACGAACTCGGTGACACGGTCGGTGAGGTCCCCCGAGATCGAGACGTAGTCGAGCACCGACACGTGTTGGACCATTTCGCACAGCCCGACACCGCCAGCGTGGGGGCACACCGGGACGTCGAACTTCGCGGCGAGGAGCAGCACGGCGACGATCTCGTTGATGCTGGCCAGCCTGCCGGTGTCCAGTTGGCAGAAGTCGATGGCCTCGGCCTGGAACAGCTGCTTGAACATCACCCGGTTGTGGCAGTGTTCGCCGGTGGCGACTCCGATGGGAGCGACGGCGCGGCGGACGGCGGCGTGGCCCAGGATGTCGTCCGGGCTGGTCGGCTCCTCGATCCACAGTGGCTCGAACTGGGCGAGGGCCTTGACCCACTCGATGGCCTGTCCGACGTCCCACACCTGATTGGCGTCGATCATCAGGTTGCGGTGCGGCCCGAGGATCTCCCGGGCGATCCCGCACCGGCGGATGTCGTCGTCGAGGTTGGCGCCCACCTTGAGCTTGACATAGCCGTAGCCGGAGTCCACCGCCTCCTGACACAGCCGGCGAAGCTTGTCGTCGCCGTAGCCGAGCCAGCCGGCCGAGGTGGTGTAGGCGGGGTAGCCGGTCCGGTCGAGCTCGGCGAGACGGTCAGCCTTCGTGCTCTCCTTGGCGCGCAGGATGGCCAGTGCCTCGTCCCGGGTGAGCGCGTCGGACAGGTAGCGCAGGTCCGCGATGTCGACGAGTTGCTCGGGGGACATGTCGACGAGCAGCCGCCACAGCGGCTTTGCGGCGACCCGGGCGACCAGGTCCCACGACGCGTTCAGCACGGCGGCCAGCGACAGGTGGACGACGCCCTTCTCCGGCCCGAGCCACCGTATTTGGGAGTCCGAGGTGAGGAGGCGGTAGACCGCGCCCATGTCGGCTGCCATCGTCGCGACGTCCAGACCCACGAGGCGCTGGGCCTGATGGACAGCCGCCGCGACGACGATGTCGTTGCCTCGACCGATGGTGAAGGTCAGGCCGTGGCCCGCGAGCGGCGCACCCACGCTGTCGACGCCGTCGGTGTGCAGGACGACGTAGGCCGCCGAGTAGTCGCCGTCCTTGTTCATGGCGTCGGAGCCGTCAGCGGTCAGAGAGGTGGGGAAGCGGACGTCCTCGACGGTGACGGCAGTGATCTGCGGCATGCGCTCCTCGCCCGACTAGGCCAAACATCAGATGATCATCTGGAGTATACGGATGGGTGATCCGGCGAGTCAACGACGTCGATGACCCATCAACAGCGGAAATCTAATGCTTTCCCTGCTGGGCTAGGCGTCGGGTCCGTTGCGTCCATCGACTCGATACATCACACCTTTGTGAATTGTCGACACCTGCTCAGAGCCTCGTTGGTGTGGGCATCGGTTGCCGTGCATCGGGCCAGGGCTGGGCATGGCCGTCGAGGTTGGTGATGGTCGTCACCAGGCCGGCCACCGACACGCCCGGGACCGACATGTGGGGTGTGACAACGGCAGCGTCCCTATATATGGTGTCGAGCGCAGCTGGTTCGGCCGTTCATCCCGAGCGGTTGAGGCAAGAGGGAACCCGGTGAAAATCCGGGACTGTCCCGCAGCGGTGAGTGGGAACGACCGCCGTCATCAGCACTGGGCCACCAATCGGTCTGGGAAGCGACGGCCAGTAGGAGACCGGTGAACCCGGTCGCGCCCGCGAGTCCGAAGACCTGCCAGCGCGCCGCGTACCCGCACCCGGGTAGGCGGTGGTCCGAGGCCGCGTGGGACGGCTGACGCCACCCGACTCCACGCCTGCATGGCGTGGCGTCCGCCGGTGTCTGTCTCCACGCGTTCGAGGGCCATCAGGTCTCGAACTCGCGAGGAGTGAGTGGTGACAGTCACCGAGGTAGTCCCGGCCAGCGGCGACGCGGCCCTGCGGCGGACGCCGATGCAGGTCCGCAAGCGCAACGGCACCACCGAGCCCGTGGAACTGAACAAGATCGTCCGGGCGGTCGAGCGGTGGGCCGACGACCTGACCGACGTCGACCCGATGCGTGTCGCCACCCGCACGATCAGCGGCCTGTACGACGGCGCGACGACGGCAGAGCTGGACCGACTGTCCATCCAGACCGCGGCCGAGATGATCGGTGAGGAACCGCAGTACTCGCGCCTCGCCGCCCGGCTCCTGTCCGGCTACGCCGACAAGGAGGTGCGTCGGCAGGGCATCACCTCGTTCAGCGGGGCGATCCGGACCGGCCACGCCGAGGGACTGATCGGTGACGACACCGCCGCGTTCGTCGCCGCACACGCCGCGATGCTCGACGACGCCGTCGATCCGGACGGGGACCGGAGGTTCGAGTACTTCGGCCTGCGCACGGTGTACGACCGGTACCTGCTGCGCCACCCCACCAGCCGGCTGGTGCTGGAGACCCCGCAGTACTGGCTGCTGCGGGTGGCCTGCGGGCTGTCCCAGACACCGGACGAGGCGATCGACTTCTACCGACTGATGTCCAGCCTGGCTTATCTGCCCAGCTCACCGACGTTGTTCAACTCCGGGACCCGACACACCCAGATGTCCTCCTGCTATCTGGTCGACTCCCCGCTCGACGAGTTGGACTCGATCTACAAGCGGTACGCCCAGGTCGCCAACCTGTCCAAGTTCGCCGGCGGCATCGGCATCGCGTACTCCCGGGTCCGGTCCCGGGGGGCACTGATCCGCGGCACGAACGGGCAGTCCAACGGGATCGTGCCGTGGCTGCGCACGCTGGACGCGAGCGTCGCCGCGGTCAACCAGGGCGGCCGGCGCAAGGGCGCGGCGTGCGTCTACCTGGAGCCGTGGCACCCGGACATCGAGGAGTTCCTGCAACTGCGGGACAACACCGGCGAGGACGCCCGGCGCACCCACAACCTGAACCTGGCCAACTGGGTCCCGGACGAGTTCATGCGCCGGGTCGAGGCCGACGAGATGTGGTCGCTGTTCGACCCGCACGAGGTGCCCGAGCTGCCCGACCTGTGGGGGGAGCGCTTCGACGCCGCGTACCGGGAGGCCGAGGCGCAGGGTCGCTACGTGCGGCAGGTCCCGGCGCGGGACTTGTACGGGAAGATGATGCGGACCCTCGCCCAGACCGGCAACGGCTGGATGACCTTCAAGGACGCCGCCAACCGACTGTGCAACCAGACCGCCGAAGAAGGCAACGTGGTGCACCTGTCCAATCTCTGCACCGAGATCATCGAGGTGTCCAGTGACGCCGAGACCGCCGTCTGCAACCTCGGTTCGGTGAACCTCGCCGCCCACCTCACCGACGACGGCATCGACTGGGAGCGGCTGCGCGCCACGGTCCGCACCGCCGTGACCTTCCTCGACCGGGTCATCGACATCAACTACTACCCGACTCCGCAGGCGGCGGCGAGCAACCCCCGCTGGCGGCCGGTCGGGCTCGGCCTGATGGGCCTGCAGGACGTGTTCTTCGCACTGCGGCTGCCGTTCGACTCCCCGGTCGCGCGGGAGTTGTCCACCCGGATCAGCGAGGAGCTGTACCTGACCGCGCTGGAGACCTCCGCCGACCTGGCGCGCCGCTTCGGCGCGCATCCGGCGTACGGGCAGACCCGGGCCGCGCGGGGTCAGTTGCAGCCCGACCTGTGGGGCGTCGAGGGTACGCAGACCGCGCGCTGGGCCGTGTTGCGGGAGCGGGTCGAGGCGTACGGGCTGCGCAACTCGCTGCTGGTGGCGGTCGCCCCGACCGCGACCATCGCCTCGATCGCCGGGTGCTACGAGTGCATCGAGCCGCAGGTGTCCAACCTGTTCAAGCGCGAGACCCTGTCGGGGGAGTTCCTCCAGGTCAACACCGCTCTGGTACGCGAGCTGAAGGCCCGCGGTCTGTGGACCGACCGGATCCGGTCGGCGATCAAGCGGGCCGAGGGGTCGGTGCAGGACATTGCTGAGTTGCCGGCCGGCGTCCGGGAGTTGTTCCGCACCGCGTGGGAGCTGCCGCAGCGGGCGCTGATCGACCTGGCCGCCGCCCGTGCCCCGTTCATCGACCAGTCCCAGTCGCTCAACCTGTTCCTGGCCGCACCGACGATCGGCAAGCTCTCCTCGATGTACCTGTACGCCTGGAAGGCCGGGCTGAAGTCCACCTACTACCTGCGCTCGCGCCCCGCCACGCGGATCCAACAGGCCACCGTCGGTGTTGTCGCCCCGCCGGCGACCGACGCGGAGGCGCTGGCCTGCTCGCTGGAGAACCCCGAGTCGTGCGAGGCCTGCCAGTGACCACCGCCGAGCCCATCGCCGACACCGCCGACACGAGGACCACGCACATGCTGCTCGACCCCGGGATGGACCTCACCCTCCGCCCCATGCGCTACCCGCACTTCTTCGACCGGTTCCGCGACGCCATCCGCAACACCTGGACGGTCGAGGAGGTCGACCTGCACGCCGACCTCGCCGACCTCGACAAGCTGTCGCCGGCCGAGCGGCACCTGGTCAGCCGGCTGGTGGCGTTCTTCGCCACCGGCGACACGATCGTCGCGAACAACCTGGTGCTCAACCTCTACCAGCACGTCAACAGCCCCGAGGGTCGCCTCTATCTGTCTCGGCAGCTGTTCGAGGAGGCAGTGCACGTCCAGTTCTACCTCAACCTGCTCGACACGTACGTGCCGGACGAGACCGAGCGCTTCGAGGCGTTCGCGGCCATCGAGAACATCCCCTCGATCCGCCGTAAGGCCGAGTTCTGCTTCCGCTGGATCGACTCGCTGAACGACCTGCGGGAGCTGCGGACCCGAGACGACCGGCGGACGTTCCTGCTCAATCTGATCTGTTTCGCCGCCTGCATCGAGGGCCTGTTCTTCTACGGCGCGTTCGCGTACGTCTACTTCCTGCGCTCCCGTGGCCTGCTGCACGGGTTGGCCTCCGGCACCAACTGGGTGTTCCGCGACGAGTCCATGCACATGGCGTTCGCGTTCGACGTCGTCGACACCGTCCGCGGCGAGGAGCCGGACCTGTTCGACGACGACCTCGCCGACCAGGTTCGGCAGATGCTCACCGAGGCTGTCGAGTGTGAGGTGCAGTTCGCCGAGGACCTGTTGGGCCACGGCGTGCCCGGCCTGACGTTGACCGACATGCGGGAGTACCTCCAGCATGTCGCCGACCGCCGCCTCGCCCAGCTCGGCATCGCGCCGCACTACGGGTCGAGCAACCCGTTCGCCTTCATGGAGTTGCAGGACGTGCAGGAGCTGTCCAACTTCTTCGAGCGGCGGGTGTCGGCGTACCAGGTCGGGGTGACCGGCACGGTCGCCTTCGACGACGACTTCTAGGCGGCGACCTCGGCCCACGCGGTGCCTACGAGCAATGACCCTTCCCCGCGATCTTGCACTTTCGGTTGCTGATATGTGCGCAATGCTCTCTTATGTCGCGACAGGAACTGCAAGATCGCGGGGAAGGGGCGCGGTCAGCTCTGGGCTTCTGCGACGTAGACACCTTTGCCTGGATGGCCGTCGACCAACTGAGCAGTGCGGCGAGTTCGACGACGACTTCTAGGCGGCCACCGATCCGGATGCCGGGCGTCGCTTGGTGAGCCACCGCATCACGTGCAGAGGATGCGACGCCGGGTCCGGAATCGGGTGGAAGACGTGTTCGACCTCGCCGTCGGCGATGATCAGGGTCAGCCGCTCGTAGAGCGTCATGTCACCTGCGGTGCGGGTCGGCAGACGCAGTGCGTCGGCCAGGGTCAGCCTCGGGTCGGGGATCAGCGGGTAGGGCAGCCGCAGCCGGTGCGCGAGTTCACGCTGATAGCCGGTCGACTGCGCGGACAGGCCGTACACCCGGGCAGCGCCGGCCGCGCGGAGTTCCGCGTGGTGGTCGCGGAACCAGGCGGCCTGCTCGGTGCTGCCGCGCGCGCCGTGGATCTCCAGCAGCCCGTTGGGCAGGTCGACGCCCGGCCGTCCGGTCAGGGGGTAGACGAAGATGACGCTTCGCCCGGCGCCGAGCGCGCCGAGGTCGACCGGACGGCCATCGGTGCCGTAGAAGGACAGAGACGGCAATCTGGTGCCGATCAGCGCGGCCGGATCCGCGTCGACTGCGTGACCGCCGGGTACGACCTGAGTCGCGGCCGCGTCGAGGCGGGCGTCCAGCGCGTCCCGCTGGGCGGTCAACTTGCCGATCCGTTCCTGCAGGTTGGTGATGGTGCTGCGGTACGTGGCCACTGCTGCCGCACACACGTCGGAGTCGTCGGAACCATCGGCGATCGACTCCACGAACGGGCGGGTCTCCTCGACGGTGAGGCCGAGCGCCATCAGCTCGCGAATCTGTGCCACCAGCCGCACGGCGATCGCGTCGTACTCGCGGTAGCCGTTGCCCAGCCGCCGCGGCACGACCAGCCCGACCGATTCGTAGTACCGCAGTGCCCGGACCGTGGTCCCGGTCCGACGTGCCAACTCACCCACTCGCATCCTGCGACCCTAAACCCGCACCCTGGGGTACGGGTCAACGTGTTCATCGTCGCGGTGCCACGGCCGCCGTTTCCTGCCAGTCTGGTTTCGAAAAGGCATCCTGAGCAGGGAGTGTGTGATGACGGCAATCAGTCGGGTGCGCGGTCGGCAGATCCTCGACAGCAGGGGGAACCCGACCGTGGAGGCGGATGTGGTTCTCACGGACGGATCGGTCGGCCGGGCCGCCGTTCCGTCCGGCGCGTCGACGGGGGCGAACGAGGCGATCGAGCTGCGCGACGGAGATCGGACGCGCTTTCACGGCAAGGGCGTCGGTACGGCTGTCGCCGCTGTCAACGGCGAGATCGCCGATGCGGTGCTCGGCCTCGACGCGGAGGACCAGGCGCTGATCGACGAGACGATGATCGCCCTCGATGGTTCGAAGAACAAGGGCCGATTGGGCGCGAACGCGATCCTGGCGGTCTCCCTGGCGACTGCGAAGGCGGCGGCGCTGGCTCACCGGCAGCCGCTCTACCGCTACGTCGGTGGCGTCGGCGCCCGCCTGCTGCCGGTGCCGATGATGAACATCATCAATGGTGGCGCGCACGCCGACAATCCGCTCGACTTCCAGGAATTCATGATCGCCCCGGTCGGAGCGCAGACCTTCACCGAGGCGGTCCGGATGGGCTCGGAGGTCTTTCACACTCTGAAGGCGTCCCTGGCCGCCGCCGGTCACAACACCAGTGTCGGTGACGAGGGCGGCTTCGCGCCGAACTTCACGGGCGCCGACGAGGCACTGCGGTTCGTGGTGCGCGCCATCGAGGACACCGGCTACGAGCCCGGGACCGACATGCTGATCTGCCTCGACCCGGCCAGCTCGGAGTTCTTCCGCGAGGGCGTCTACGACTACGTCGGCGAGGGACGCAAGCGCACCGTCGAGGAGCACATCGACTACCTGCTCGACCTGGTGGCCCGGTACCCGATCAGCTCGATCGAGGACCCGATGGCGGAGGATGACTTCGATGGCTGGAAGCGACTGACCGCGTTGGCGGGGGAGCGCGTGCAGTTGGTCGGCGACGACGTCTTCTGCACCGATGTCGACCGGTTGCGCGACGGGATCGACGGCGGTTACGCCAATGCCATCCTGGTCAAGGTCAACCAGATCGGCACGCTCACCGAGACCCTCGCGACGGTGGACGCCGCCCACAAGGCGGGCTACCGGGTGGTGATGTCGCACCGATCCGGCGAGACCGAGGACACCACCATCGCCGACCTGGCCGTGGGTGTCGGCTGCGGCCAGATCAAGACCGGCTCGCTGTCGCGCTCCGACCGCACCGCCAAGTACAACCAGCTCATCCGCATCGAGGAGGAGCTCGGCGACCGCGCCATCTACGCCGGGAGTCGTTGAGGACACCCGGGCGCGCGGTGCGCCCCCACACGTCAGGTGGTGGGGCTCAACTCGGTGAGGAGTTTCTCCACCCGGGTGCGGATCTCGTCGCGGATCGGGCGGACGGCCTCGACGCCCTTGCCGGCGGGGTCCTCCAGCTGCCAGTCCTCGTAGCGCTTGCCGGGAAAGACCGGGCAGGCGTCACCGCAGCCCATCGTCACGATGACGTCGGAGGACTCCGCGGCCGCGTACTCCAGGAGCTTGGGGGTCTGGTCGGTGATGTCGATGCCGACTTCCCGCATGGCCGCCACTGCGGCGGGGTTGACCGTCTCGGCCGGCGCGGAGCCGGCCGAGCGGACCTCGACGGTGTCGCCGGCGAGGTGGCGTAGCCAGCCGGCGGCCATCTGGGAACGGCCGGCGTTGTGGACGCAGACGAACAGGACGCTGGGCTTGTCGCTCATGGTGATGTCTCTCAATCAAGCGGTGGTGAAGAACCGGCGACGCGCCCACAGGGAGACGTAGACGAGCCCGACGAGGACGGGCACTTCGATCAGTGGGCCGACGACCCCGGCGAGGGCTTGGCCGGAGGCGACGCCGAAGGTGCCGATCGCAACGGCGATGGCGAGTTCGAAGTTGTTGCCGGCGGCGGTGAAGGCGAGGGTGGTGGTGCGCTCGTAGCCCAGGCCGATGGCCCGGCCGAGGGTGTACGAGCCCGCCCACATCAGCGCGAAGTACACCAGCAGGGGCAGGGCGATGCGGACGACGTCCAGGGGGCGGCTGGTGATGGCGTCGCCCTGCAGGGCGAACAGGATCACGATGGTGAACAGCAGCCCGTAGAGAGCGGCGGGGCCGATCCTGGGCAGGAGGCGGGCCTCGTACCAGGCGCGGCCCTTGGCACGCTCGCCGAGACGGCGGGTGAGATAGCCGGCGAGCAGCGGGATGCCGAGGAAGATGAGCACGTTGCGGGCGATGTCCCAGGCCGAGATCGACAACTCTGCGCCGGACAGGCCCAGCCACTGCGGGAGCACGGAGAGGTAGAACCAGCCGAGCAGACCGAAGGCGACGACCTGGAAGACGGAGTTGAGCGCGACCAGGACGGCGGCGGCCTCCCGGTCGCCGCAGGCGAGGTCGTTCCAGATGATGACCATGGCGATGCAGCGGGCGAGGCCGACGATGATCAGGCCGGTGCGGTACGCGGGCTGGTCGGCCAGGAAGATCCAGGCCAGGGCGAACATCACCGCGGGGCCGACGAGCCAGTTGAGGACCAGCGAGGAGATCAGGAGTCGGCGGTCGCCGGTGACGGTGTCGAGCCGGTCGTAGCGAACCTTCGCCAACACCGGGTACATCATGATCAGCAGCCCGACCGCGATCGGCAGCGAGATCCCGCCGATCGTCACCGAGTCGAGCGCGCTGTTCAGGCCGGGGATCAGCCGGCCGAGGAGCAGCCCGGCAACCATCGCCAGCCCGATCCAGACTGGTAGGAACTGGTCGAGTCGGGAGAGGCGACCGACCACGGCACTCTCCGGCGAATCGCTCCGGATTGTGGTGCTCATGCGGCCGGCGCGACGGTGAGCAGGGCGGCGAGCTGGCGCAGGAGGGTCGGTCGGGCGCGGTAGTAGACCCAGGTGCCTCGGCGCTCGGCGTCGACGAGGCCCGCTTCGCGCAGCGTCCTGAGGTGGTGCGAGATGGTCGGACCGGTCAGGTCGAACGCGGGGGTCAGGTCGCAGACGCAGATCTCGCCGCTCTCGGCGGAGGCGATCATCGACATCAGTTGCAGCCGCACCGGGTCGCCGAGGGCCTTGAACGCGGACGCAAGCACCGCCGCGGCCTCGGCCGGCACCCGCCGATCGGCCAGAGAGGGGCAGCAGGACAGGTCCGGTGCCGCTTGATTAGACATTGCTCTAGGTTGACATTTATCTAAGCAGCATGCAACTGTCTGTTTCGACGGACGTCGAGTCAGGCGTCTGACGTCTTCCGGGAGGGAACCCTCTGATGGTCGACATCACCGTGCGTCCCATGGTCACCACCGACGCCGGCCGAGTCCTGGCGATCTACCAGGCTGGCCTGGACGCCGGCAACGCCAGCTTCGAGATCACCGCGCCGACCTGGGCGGCCTTCGACGCGGCGCGGCTGACCGCGCACCGCTTCGTGGCTGTCGACCGTGACGGCAGCGTCCTCGGCTGGATCGCCGTCTCGCCGACCTCGACCCGCGCGGTGTACGCCGGTGTGGTCGAACACTCCGTCTACGTGGACCCGGCTGCCCAGGGTCGCGGCGTCGCCCGGCTGCTGCTCGACGCGCTGATCGCCTCGACCGAGGCAGCCGGCATCTGGACGATCCAGTCGGGGATCTTCCCGGAGAACACCGCCAGCCTGACGCTGCACCAGCGAACCGGGTTCCGCGTCATCGGCGTACGCGAGCGGGTTGGTCGCCACCACGACCGCTGGCGCGACGTCGTCCTGCTCGAGCGACGCAGTCGCGTCATCACCTGACCGATCCTGGCCCGGAGACCGGGCCTCCGCCCACCTCTTTGCTTCGACAGTCTTCTAGATAGAGGAGTTGTGTGATGATTGCCCTGGACGAGCTTCCTGTCGTGGTGATTGGCGCAGGCCCGACCGGTCTCGCCGCGGCCGCGCACCTGCACGAGCGCGGCCTGACCTTCGCCGTCCTCGAAGCCGGCGACACCCCGGGTGCCGCCGTACGGCAGTGGGGGCACGTGCGCGTCTTCTCACCGTGGCGTTTCAACATCGACCCGGCCGCCCGCCGGCTCCTCGACGAGGCCGGCTGGGTCGCCCCCGATCCGGAGGCCCTGCCGACCGGCGCGGAACTGGTGGGCGACTACCTCCAGCCCCTCGCGGAGTTGCCGCAGCTCAAGCCGCACGTGCGGTACGGGGCACGCGTCGAGGCGATCAGTCGCCTCGGCCTCGACCGGCTGCGCACCGCCGGACGCGACACCGCACCGTTCCTGCTCCGCCTCGCCGACGGCGACGAACTGTTCGCCCGTGCCGTCATCGACGCCTCCGGCACCTGGCGTACGCCGAACGTCCTTGGTGCCTCCGGCCTGCCCGCGTGGGGTGAGGCGGACGCGACGAGGTACCTGGAGCACGCGCTGCCGGACGTGCTCGGTGTCGACCGGGACCGGTTCGTCGGCCGACACACCCTGGTCGTGGGCGCCGGCCACTCGGCTGCGAACACACTGCTGTCCCTGGCGGAACTGGCCGAAACCACACCGGGTACCGAGGTGACCTGGGCGATTCGGACCGCCTCGCCGGCGCGTACCTACGGGGGCGGGGACGCCGACGCGTTGCCCGCCCGCGGGGCCCTGGGCTCACGGCTGCGTGCGCACGTGGACGCCGGACGGATCCGGCTGCTCACCGGTTTCTCCGTGCATGCGCTCACCCCGGCCGACGACCGGGTACGCGTGGTCGTGCGGCACGCCGACGGCACCGACGAGTCGGTCACCGTCGACCGGGTTGTCGCTGCCACCGGTTTCCGCCCCGACCACTCCATCGCCGCTGAGCTGCGTCTGGACCTGGACCCGATCCTGGGCGCCACCCGTGCTCTGGCCCCGCTGATCGACCCCAACGAGCATTCCTGTGGCACCGTTCCGCCGCACGGTGTGGACGAACTGGCCCACCCGGAGAGCGGCTACTACGCCGTCGGCATGAAGGCCTATGGTCGGGCGCCGACGTTCCTCATGGCCACCGGCTACGAGCAGGTCCGCTCCGTCGTCGCCGCCCTCGCCGGGGACTGGGTGGCCGCTCGTGACGTCCAGCTCGACCTGCCCGCAACCGGCGTGTGCAACAGCAACGCCGGCTCGGCGAGCGGCGACGACTGCTGCGGGCCGGCGCCGACCGCCGTGTCGGCCGGACGTGGTCTCGCCACCGGTATTTCCGGCGGGCTGCTGTCCGCGCCGGTCAGCCTCGCCGCCGCGCCCGCCGACGGGCAGCTTGGCGGCTGTTGCGCCAGCTGATCACCGACGGTCCCCGTCACCTGCCCGGTCGGCGATCGCCGTCAGCGCCGGTCGGCGCAGGCGACACACGTACGCGCCGACGGGCGGGCGACGAGCCGCTCGGCGGGAATCGGACGGGAGCACCGTTCGCACACGCCGTAGCTGCCGTCGTCGACCCGTTGCAGTGCGACGTCCAGCTCGGCCAGGCGTCGGCGGGCCGCGTCCAGGACGGCGGTGAGCTGTGCGCGTTCGAAGGCGATCGTGCTGCCCTCGGGGTCGTGTTCGTCGTCGGCGTTGGACGCCCGGGAGGCCTCGAAAAGGCTCCGGAGGTCGCCGTCCAGGGCGGTGGCCTGAGTTTCGGTCTGCTCGCGCAGCCGCAGTAGTTCCTGACGGATCGCGCTGGAATCCCGGTTCATGGCCGTTCCACCGTACTGCGGGATGACGGTGGTCACAGCACTGGCATTCCGAGACGACTGGTCATATTGTGGTGTCTGTCAGCCAGCCGGAACCCCGGGCGAGAGGAGTGCCACGAGATGCCACGACCGAAGTCGCAAGCCTCCGTCGGGACCAGGCAACGGCTGTCCGATGCCGCGTTGGACCTGTTCCACCTGCGCGGCTACAACGGGACGAGCGTCCAGGACATCGTGGCCGCAGCCGGGGCCCCCAAGGGAACCTTCTACAACCACTTCGCCAGCAAGGAAGACCTCGCCCTCGACTCGGTGGCGAGATACTCCGTGGCGATGAGGCTGGAGATGCTCGACGAGAAGCAGGGTGGCACGCCGCTTGAGCGGATCACCAACCATCTCCGCTTCATCACGGGCCTCAGCGACACCATGGGTGACCGTGGTTGCCTGCTCGGCAACTTCGCCACCGAGATCCCGGCACACAGCGGCGTTCTGCGCGACGCGGTCGACGCCGGCTTCGGTCGCTGGGTCGCCGCTCTCGCGGTGGCAATCGAGCAGGCGCGCTCTGCCGGTGAGCTGCACGGAAACGAACCCGCCCGGGAACTCGCCGGCTTCGTCGTCTCCAGCTACGAGGGTGCGGCAGCGCGGGCGAAGGCGTCCGGTAATCCGGCGGCCGTCCAGGAGTTCTTCGCGATCACCACGGCGCGGATCCTTACGTGATCCGCGCCGTCTCCAACCCGTAATGATGTGCGTTGTCTCGTATGTCACGACGTGCATTCGTTATGAGACGACCGGTCGTACGCATGCGACCGGGCAACCATCACCCCAGAGGAGTGAGACATGAGCACGTACCTGATCAACCACCTGCGTATCCCGGGTGGAGTGCCGACCGAGGAGTCCCTGCGCTACCTGGAGCAGGTGGAGGCCACCACCAAGCCGTACGGCGCGAAGTGGCTCGTCCTGGACGCCCAGGTGCAGGTCATCGAGGGCTCCTGGGAGGGCTCGGCGGTCCTGATCGAGTTCCCGGACGCGGAGACCGCGAAGACCTGGTACAACTCCGCCGAGTACCAGGCGATCCTGCCGCTGCGCGTCAACCACACCATCAACGACCTGATCCTGGTGGACTCCGTCAGCCCCGACTTCACGGTGGCCGGCTACGCGCAGAAGATCCGTACCCTGCTCGGTCAGTGACCAGCGCTCGCTGAGCTGCCACACCTGGGGCCCCCGCGCACGCCAACGGCCTGCGCGGGGGCGCTCACATGAAGTTGCGGGTGTGCAGGGCGGACAGCGCCGCGGCCTCATCGGGCCGGAAACCCAGCCGTACCAGTCGGCGCTGGCGGCCCTGGTCCATCGCGTGTTGCAGAGCCTGCACCCGGTCGAAGCCGGCGGACACGTCGTCGGGGTGCCAGCCGCCCGCCGCGAGCACCACCAGCGCGTCGAAGACGTCCGCGTTGAGGCCCGCGGTGTCGACGAGCGCGTCGTGGCGGCGGTGGATTGCCGCCCGCAGCCGATCCCGCAGCAGCGGGTCGAGCTGCGCCTGATGCTCCAGGTGTGCCATGCCGAACACCACGTGCCGGCGCTCGTCCTGCATGGCGAGCCAACAAACTCGGCGCGTCACCGGGTCCGGGGCAAACTGGTGCAGGAACGACAGCAGATCGACGAAGCTGCCCTCACCGAGCACCGAGAGCAGAAACGAGGCAAGCGCGAAGTCGGACTCCGCGACGAGCGTGAAGAGTGACTGCCGGCCGCCCGCTGACGATGTGCCCAGCTCGGCGCCCCGCAGCAGCGCCCGCCGGCTGAACACTTCCATGTGCCGCGCCTCGTCGGCCATCTGCACGGCGAGAAGCTGCACCACCTCCCGGAAGTGCGGGTGGATGCGCCCCACGAAACGGGCCGGCACGACGAGCGCGGCCTGCTCGTTCTCGACCAGGTAGGTCATCACCTGCACCACCGCGGCCTCGACATCGGCCGGCAGCGCGAACGGGTCGTCCCACGGCACCGCGGTCTGCGGATCCCACTGTCGCGCGGCCGCCTGCGCGTACAGGTGCGGAGCGACATCGGCCCACACCAGGTCGCGATCGTCCAGGTCGAACCGGGCCTCGGGACCACCGGCTTCGAGCAACGCGCCCCGGGCGCCGAGCCCCCATCGTGCTGGCGGACGGCTGCTCAGTGCCGACGGAAGGGCCGGCCCAGCCCGCTCCGCGCCGAACCAGCGGTCGTCATCCGCCGTACCCCGCACGACCACGGCGACCCGCTCGCTGCGGTCGCCCGGGTCCGGCCATTCGACCCGATGCCCCCGGCCACGACACCACGCGGGCAGGTGCACCGGCAGCGCCGGGTCGCGGCCGGAAACCGCCAACCGGCCTCCGGGCGGCAGACCTGCCAGAGCACGTTGTACGAGAAGATGCGCTCCCCGGCCGAAGCCGAGGTCGCCGAGGTGGACCTCGACGTCGGCGGCCGGTGCCGCGCTCACGGCCGATAGTCCGTGGCCGTCACCCGCCCGTCGGGGGAGAAGAACCCGCTGTCGTCGACCGCCCTGGCGAGGAGGTCATACCCCGTGGTGCGGCCGTCCTTCCAGGCCGTCAGCCCCTCCAGGTCGAGCAGCGGGCGCACCTGCGGATCGGCGTACGACATGCCGAGCAGGAGCGTGCCGAAGAGCCGTACCCCGGCGGACTCCGGCTCGCGGACCGTCATGTTGCAGTGGTCGTACCGGGCGGTCTGCGCGATGATCCGGGTGCCCTCGGGTGGCAGCGTGCCTTCCTTGACGAACGCCAGGTGGTTGGCGTCGATCATGCAGGCGGCGTCGACCTCCCCGGCCACCAGGGCGCGGGCGGCGTCGCGCTCACCGCCGATGTGGTCGCCGTGCAGACCGACGCCGACGTCGAACCGGCGCACGTCGACCTCGACCCCGGCGGCCGCGAGGTGACCCAGCGGAATCAGCGTCGCCTGTGGACTGTCGACCGCGCCGACGGCGACCAGCATCCCTGCCAGGCTTGCGATATGGCGCACCGGCGAGTCGGCGCGAACCACCACGATCGAGGTGAGGTCCTGGTCGGTGTCACGCATCGTGAGCGCGCGCACGGCCGTGCCGTTGGCAGCCGCCAGTCGCTCGGCCCGTAGCCAGGCCAGGGGTGAGTTCCACGCCGCGTCGATCCGCCCGGCGACGAGGTCCTCGACCTGCCGCTCGTAGTGTGAGTAGAGGACGAAGTCGAAGTCCAGGCCTCGCCCGCGCAGCCAGGCGCGGAAGCCCTCCCAGATGGTCACCACCTTGGGGTCGTACGCCACTGCGCCCATCAGGACGGTTGGCGCCGCCATCAGCGGTTGGCCTCGTCGAGCAGGGGCAGCCCGGTGGCGACTCGACCGACGAAGTCGTGAAGGGCGTCGGTGGTCGGTGCCATCACCCGCGCTGCGCGCGAGTCGCGGAAGCGGCGCTCAAGGCCCAGCTCCTTGCGGAACGCGCTGCCGCCGCAGAGCTGCATCGCGCCATCGGTGACGTCTGCGACCGTTTCGCCGGCAAGCGCCTTGACCTGCAGCACCCGCAGCATCGCGTCGGCGCGGCCGGTCTCCAGCGCGGTGAGGGTGTCGCCCAGGAAGGCGCGCAGGGCGTCGGTGCGGATCATCAGCCGGGCGAGGTCGCGTCGTGTGACGGGCGCGTCGCGAAGGGCGGCCCCGGTGTGCGCGAGCGTCGTCCCGGTGAGGTGCCGGCCGGCCTCGGCGACCGCGCTGTCGGCGAGACCGAGACAGAACGCGCCGTTGAGCACCAGGAACCAGGGGAGGACCGCGCCGAGCGCGGTGTCGAGCCCGGCACCGTCGGCGGCCATCATCGCCGCCGACGGGACGGTGAGCCCGTCGGCGGTCATCGGCCGGGAGCCGTTGCCGCGCAGGCCGAGCCCGTCGAAATCGCCGACCACGCTCAGGCCGGCGCTACCGGCAGGAACGAGCCACAGCGTCATCGGACCAGCGTCGCCCGACAGCGGGAGGCTCGACCAGACGTAGCTGTCGGCCTCGCCGGCCGAGGTGACCCAGCTCTTGCGGGCGTCCAGGCGGATGCTGCCGTCGTCGGTGGCGCTCGCGGTGCCGGTCGGCGACCAGAAGTGGCTGCGCGAGCCGTACTCGGAGAACGCCAACGTGGTGAGATGACCGCCGGTGGCGATGGCCGTGCGGACCTCGCGCGGCCCGTGCGCCTCGATCACGGCGGTCGCCGCATAGTGCATGAGCACCACCATCGCCGTGGACCCACACTCAGCAGCCAGCCGCTCGATGACCTCGGCGACTGCCCGCATGCCCTGGCCGCCGCCGCCGATTTCGGTCGAGGAGGCCAGACCGAGCAGGCCGGCCGCGGCGAGAGCGTCGACACCCGGGCGGGGGAAGGCTCCTTCCCGGTCGACGTTCGCCGCCTGTGGGCGGATCACCTCGTCGATCACCGTGCCGAGCCGGTCGGAGACGCCGATGTCGGATTGGGCATTGTCGACAGTTGTCGTCATGATGGTGTCCCTTCGGCCAGCGCGGGTGGGACCGCCGTCGAGACTATCCGAACTGGAGGACGCTGCGCGAGGGTCGGATCACCGTCTGGTACGGGTGCCGTCCCGGTGCGGCCGTCCGTGCCCGTCCTCGCGGTCGATCCGCAGCTCCCGCTCCAACTCGGCGATGACCGCCCGCAGGTCGTCCAGCCGTTGGGTGATCGCGATACGGTCCACCTCGTCCGGTACGCCGTCGCCGTCCTCGTCGTAGCCGGGGGCCAGTCGCTCGGTCATCTCCAAGCGGCGTGCCTCCTCCATCGAGTTGACGATGACCGCGATGAGGATGTTGAGCAGCAGGTTGACGGTGATGAGCACGTAACTGACGTAGTAGAGCAGCGTCCACGGTGAGATCGCCATGCCCTGCTCGATGAGGTCTGGAAGCGTCTCCAGCGACAACAGCACGAACAACGTCAGCAGGGATCGGCCGATGTCGCCGTACTCTTCCGGATACCTGCTGCCGAAGATCAGCCAGCCGGCCATGCCGTACACGTAGAGCGTGACCACGGCCAGGGCGAGGAAGCCGGTGACGCCCGGCAGGCTGCGCCACAGCGCGGAGACGATGGTCCGCAGACCCGGCGAGAACCGCACCAACCGGACCATGCGAGCGACCCGTACGACGCGCAGCAGCGCCGGGTCGCCGTGCAGGCCCGGTATGAAGATCGCCGCGATCACCACGAAGTCGAAGACGTTCCAGCCGTGCCGGAAGAAGTCCTGCGGACGCTTGCCGTAGGCCGCCAGTCGGACGCCGATCTCGACGACGAAGACGGCGCG
Organism: Micromonospora sp. DT201; assembly: GCF_049841575.1. Taxonomy (NCBI): domain Bacteria; kingdom Bacillati; phylum Actinomycetota; class Actinomycetes; order Micromonosporales; family Micromonosporaceae; genus Micromonospora; species Micromonospora sp. DT201. The sequence goes on from NZ_JBNCKP010000009.1 coordinate 206,388, forward strand.
GAAGAACAGCTCCAGCCAGTGCAGTGCCGCGCCCGCCCGAATCAGGCCGTCGTACGTCTCCAGGCCGAGGACGACCCCGTTGGCGAGGATGACCACGACGATGACGATTTCGAAGGGCCGCGACCCGGCGAGCTGCGCGCAGCGAGCAGCCCATCCGGATCGATGGTGTGCGGACGGCGCCGGCTCGCCTCGTTGGGCGGGCACGGGGCTGGCGGGCATGCCCGCCAGCCTAGCCAAGATCAATGATCGGGGGCGACCGCTCGACTCGAGGGCTGCGTCGCAGTCGCCCCGGTGGACGGCTCGTCCGACGATGGCATGAATCCGAGGACGGTGCAGGTCATCGTCTTAATCAAGCGTTGAGGCGCGTTCTGGCGTCCCGTGCGGGGCGTTCAGGCCGGACTCCAGTAGTCGACGAAGCTGACTGGGAGGCTGGATGCCTGACACTGGACCCCCTCCGTTGATCACCAACGAGGGGACGCCGGTGACGCCGTGGGCGACCGCATGACGCCGATCGGCTCGGACGTCTTGGGCGTAGTCGTCGCCGGCCAGGACAGCGCGGACCTCGGCGTCAGCGAGTCCCGCATCGCCGCCGAGGCGGCGCAGAACCTTCGGGTCAGCAACGTTGAGCCCGTCGGCGTGGTAAGCACGCAGCACCTGTTCCACCATCTGCTCCGCTCGTCCTCGGTCGGCGGCGAGGTGGCACAGTCGGTGCGCGTCGAAGGTTGACCGGCCGAGCCCGACGCAGGTCGATCGACAGGCCTTCCGCAGCGCCCAGAGCCTCAATTGTGGCTATCCGAGCTGGTGCCCGGTCGCCCCACTCTCATGAACATCCTTCGGCGAGGTGGCTCTCGGCCACCGGTGTCCGCCTCGACTGGTCTTCTCCCATCGAGCGTCCGCCGGTGTGGGCCGGTCGGTCAGGCGTCGACACGCTGTGGTCCGGGACCGATCTCGCGCACGACGGTGTAGGTCGGAACGCCGCTCATGCGCGCTTCGGCCTTGCCGGACAGGCCTTCCAGAGCCTTGCGGATGGCGGTCATCCGGCCCTCGCTGTCCGAGGTATCCACGAAGTTGCGGTAGTCCGCCTCGCTAGCCCAACGCACGATGTTGTACACCCGGGTGCCGTCCGTGCTCACGTGGAAGCGGGCGGACTGGTAGCCAGGATAGAAGCGCACCCAGCGCTCCTGGATCTCCGAAAAGACTGCTACCAGCTCCTGTTGAGTACCGGGGCCGTCGACCGTGTAGTCGATTATCGAGTAGAAGGCGGAATCCCTGTCCACGTACACACTCCTCAAGATGCGGCAGGCCTGGTGCCATCCTGCAACCTCAACCAGGATTGAGATCAAGACGTTGCTGCGGCATCGCTGTAGTGGCGCGTGGACAGAGCGCAGCCACGGAACTCCATCGATCACCGACCGTAGGCAACTCCGATGATCAATGGACCCCGTGCCTATCGGCTGCCCAGGGGGCGCTACCACCCGGATCTTGGACCTATTGCCGGTCGCAACTTACTGACTAGCAGCCGGTAACACCCGCGCCCGCGCCCCGAACGGACTTCTTCGAGCGGGCCCTGAGCGGTCTGCTGCTCGCCGAGTCGTCCGAGGCGGACTGACGGGACCGGTGCCCAGGTGGTGTCGGCCGTACCGTCCTCCGGCGTGGCCCCGGCTGGTCTACCTTTCGATGGTGGGCGGGACCGGCCGGTGAGCGTCGACGGGCGACGAGAAGGTCGCGTGTGAACTGGTGAGAGGTGCGCGATGGCAGATTCTGATCTTGCCGGCCTGCGGGAACGGGCCGCGAACGGTGACCGGGACGCGGTCGACCAGCTCGTCGAGCTTGCCGGCGAACGGGGTGACCTGGCCGAGTTGCGCCAGCTCGCGGAGGATGGCAACGCCGACGCGGCGGCTCAACTGGTCGAGCTCGCCACCGAGCTTGGCGATATGAAAGAGCTGCGGCGTCTCGCCGACCGGGGCGACCGGGACGCGGCCGATCAGCTCGTCGAGTTGGCGGCGGAGCGGGCGGACGTGGGCGAGCTTCGACGGCTCGCCGACGGGGGCAACCGCGACGCGGCCGACGTGTTGGCCGAGCTCACCGAAGAGGAGGAGGAGGAGGGAGAGTAGTCGGCGCGTTACGGCCGACTGCCGGGCGGGCGACGGGACGTGGAACCTGCGGCCCACCCGGTGTCAGCGTGGTCGAAGGCCGGGTCAGGCCTGCGCGGCCCGGATGGCATCGCGCAGCGGGGTGCTCGGCCGGCCGAGCAGCCGGCTGAGGTCGTCGCTGTCGGTCACCAGCTCACCGATCGCGATCGAATGGTCGAGCGCGGCGACGAACCCGGCGGTGCCCGTGTCGAGCCCGACGCCCTCCAGGGCCGAGGCCAGCTCGGCGGCCGACAGGTCCTGGTGGACGACAGTGGTGCCGGTGACCTCCGTGACCGCATCGGCCAGCTCGTCGAAGGTGAATGCGGTGCCGCCCAGTTCGTAGACGGCGTTGCCGTCCTCCTCGCTGGTGAGCGCCACCGCGGCGGCCTGCGCGTAGTCGGCCCGGGTCGCGGCGGAGACCTTGCTGCCACCGGTGGCACCGAGGATGGTGCCGGACGTCAGGTACTGCGGAAGCTGGTCGGTGTAGTTCTCGGTGTACCAGCTGTTGCGCAGCACGGTGTAGGCCAACCCCGACGCGGCGAGGACCTCCTCGGTGGCCTTGTGCTCCGGGGCGAGCGGGTTCGTGGTGGTGTCGGCGTTCAGGATGCTCGTGTAGATCAGGCGCTCGACCCCGGCGAGCTTGGCCGCGTCGATGACCGCGGTGTGCTGCGCGACGCGCTGGCCGGGAGTGTCACCGGAGATGAGCAACAGGCGGCGTACGCCGGCCACGGCGCCGGGCAGCGTCGACGGGTCGTCGTAGGTGGCCTTGCGGATCTCGATCCCGCGCGCGGCCAGGTCGGCGGCCTTCTCCGGACTGCGGACGATGGCGGCGATCTCGGCGGCGGGTACGCCGGTGTCGAGCAGATGGTCGATCACCAGGCGGCCGAGCCGCCCGGTGGCGCCGGTGACGGCATAGGTGGGCATGGGAACCTCCGATAGCGCAGTGGCGAATCTGCAAGCACTTACTAATCTACAGCACAAGCAGTTAGGTAAGCGTGGGGTAGGCTGGTGAGGTGAGCGACATGCCGTCCCAGCACCCGGCGGGGCCTACCCAGGAACTCGTCAGCGATGTCTTCGCGCGGGGCTGCACCTCCCGCGCCGCCTTCGAGGACGTCACCTCGAAGTGGGCCTCGCTCGCCCTGCTGGCGCTCGGTGAGGGTCGCTACCGGTTCAACGCGCTGCGTCGCCGCATCGACGGGGTCAGCGAGCGAATGCTCTCCCAGACCCTGCAGACCCTCGAACGCGACGGAATGCTCACCCGCGAGGTGCTCACCGCGATCCCGCCGCGCGTCGAATACTCGCTGACCCCTCTCGGCACCCGGGTCGCCGAGCAGTTGCGCGGCCTCGCTGACCTGCTGGAAGCCTCAGTGCCCGAGTTGCAGACCGCCCGCGACACCCACGAGCGCGACCGCTAGTACCGCATCGAGCACCTCGTCGACCCACTCGACGCGCATGGCGGTCTGGTGATGGGGTCAGCGGGTCTTCTGGAACCAGGCGGCGACCAACTCCAGCGGGCGGCGGCGACCGGTGAACATGGTGACCGTGTTACGGAGGTCGTAGGTCTGGCGGGTATCCGTGGGCGTGGTGATGAGGCGGTTGAGCATCAGGGGGGCCAACCAGAAATACTTCGCGGCGCCGGTGAGTTGGATGGCGCGGCGGACGGTGGCGGCGTCCACCGCGCCAGCGAGGCCGCGAAGGTAGCCGGTGGTGACCAGTTCGACGACCTCGTCGATCAGGGCCAGGTCGACCAGGCCGTCGAAGAACGTGTCGAGGATGAGGTTGGCGGCGTCCTCGCCGAGTGGACCTGGGCCGACGAAGCTCCAGTCCAGCAGCACCGGCCCCGAGTCGTCGACGATCAGGTTCGTCGGCCAGACGTCGTGGTGGCAGAAGGTGCGGGGCAGCTCATCCGTGGCACGCAGCACGTCGTGCCGGCGTAGCCAAAGCTCTCGTAGGCTGGTCCGGAGGTCGTGCGGCCAGGCGGAGGCCGCGGTGGGATGGTCCCAGGGAATCGGTTCGGTGACAGGGCGGGTCGTGGTGTAGTCGCGCAGCCAGTCGCGGGACAACCATGGCTCGGTGGGGCGTCGGCCTAGCCAGAACGCGTGCCCAGCGCCGAGCCGCTCGGCGAAGTCGCCCAGCGTCGCGGGCGTTGCCGCGGTGCCGGGCACGCCGTCGACGTACTCCAGCCACAGCGCGACCGACCCGTCGGGCCGGTCCGTCCACTCCAGCAGGGCCGGAGCGCGGATGCCCGCCGCCGAATAGGCAGTCTTCGCCAACCCATCGCGGTAGGCCAGGGCTTCTCGCTGCCAGTAGTTCCAGTGGCCCTGGTCGCTGCTCGCCGCCCAGTGCGCGGGCACCCCGTTCCGGCCAGGCGGGGCCGCGATCTTCAAGATCGTATTCCGGCCCTCGTGGTTCACCCGCCAGATACCACCGGTCGCTCCGTTGAGTGAGTTATGAGTCAGCAGCTCGGCCTCCGACTGCCGCCCTATGAGATCACCAGGCGGGTTCATCGGCTCATCCTATGTACCGCAGTGGACCCTCGATCAGGGACAACACCTGCGCGTACCGGTAGAACTCGAGGCGGTGAAGGTCGAGGTCGACGGGGCGCACACGCCTCAGGCATTGAGTGTTTCGCGCGGCGGCACCCCGTAGCTGGCGTGGTAGCGGGCGGTGAACCTGCTGTGGCTGGCGAACCCCCATCGACTGGCGATCGCCGAGACAGTTTCCTGGCGAGGATCGGCCAGCACCAGGTCGTGGTGTGCCCGAGCGAGCCGGATCCGACGGAGGTACGCCATTGGGGTGGTGCCGCGATGACGGCGGAAGGCGAGTTGCACCGCCCGCAGGGAGACGCCGGCGGCACCGGCGATGTCGGAGGCGCTGATGTCGCGGTCGGCGTGCTCCTCCATGAAATTGATCGCTCGTCGCAACGTGGCGGTGCTGGCGTCGTTTCGATCCGCGGCGGTCGGCTCGGTGAACGCGGTGTTGGGGAAGGCCACGAGCGCCGCTGCGGCGAGCATCCGCGCGGCGTTGCCGATCACCAGCGGTTGCGCGCTGGCGGTCGGGTTGTTCAGCACGACACCGTTGACGTAGCTGGTGGTGTTGCGCCACTGCCGGGCGAGGGCCGCATCGACGGCACCCAGGTCGGTGAATCGGATCGGACCGGGCCGCCGGGTCGGCGCGGTGGTGGCCACCTGCTCCAGCACCGACAGGTCCAGCACGCAGATCTCCACCTCACCGGGTTGCCAGCGGGCGCTGCACGGCTCACCGGGCTTGGTGACGAGGTAGACATCGCCGGGGCCGAACCGGTTGGTCGATCCGCCGCAGGCGCGGTCGATTCGGGCGGTGCGGGTGTGGGTGATGACCAGCCCTTCGAGGTTGTTCGCTCCCATGTCGAGTTGCCCCGTGTGGTGGACGGTCGCCATGGTGAAGGGCCCGGTGTCCACGCTGTGATGGGTGAACCGGTATCTGGCCTTGCTGCGGATGCGCAGTTTCGGGTCGTACGCCGTGGACAGGAAGCCGTGGATCGCCGCCGGGTCCCAGCTGTCGAAGTGTCTGGTCTGCACTGTTGATGACGTCATCCGCTGTCTCCGTCCGGTGAAGGTGCCGCCGGGTGGTGGACCGGGCCCGTTGGCGAGATCGGGGCGTGCCGGGGTGTTCGGCGGTGACCCGGCATGTTGCTGGCCGGCAGTGCGGTGAGTGAAACGTCGCGAGCGGGACGGCAGCGACCGGTCGAGGTGGCGTCGTATCTGGCCTGATCGTCGACGGGAACAGGTACGCAATATCTGTCGATGGGATTGTCACAATACGACAACCATCGTCGGTCGTCCTACGAATCGCCGTGGTGTGTCGGCAGGTCGACTTCGCTTTCGGGCTAGCGCGTCGGCTGGTTCTGCGCCTGTGGTCCTAGCCACCTCCGTGGCCGACAGCGAAATCTTGTTCACGATTCCCCGGCGTCCTGGGGGCGACCCGGGCCGCCGTCGGGTGACTGGCCTACGGAGGGGTGAACCTTGGACAATAGTGATCCTGACCGCACCGTTCGACTGGCCGTGGCAGAGGCATTGGCCCGGGTCGCGGACGAGGACAGCTTGGGGCTGGGCGAGGGCGACGCATTGGAGCGGCTCGGTGCCGATTTGCGGGAGGTGCTGCGGCGCGCGCTCGACGACCAGGTTCCGCTGACCACACCGGACTTCGTCGACCTCTGTCGTGACCTTGGTCTGAACTGCGAGGCGTTCGACCTGCTGGGGCACTACCTGATGACCGCGCTGCTGGCCCACCACGTCGGGCCGGACGCTCTGATCCGCGTGGGAGTGCTGCTCGGCACCGTCGGGCGTTACCTGCCCGGTGCCCACCCGGTCCCGCATCGCGACGGTCGCCCCGTGTCGCGGCGACGCGACGTGCGCTCGGACAACAGCGTCGTCGGCCGGTACCGCCGCGTGAAGCTGCCCGAGCACCTTCCCAACGCACCAAGCTGGACCTGCACCGGATGTGGGGGCGAGTGGCCCTGCGCCACCAAGCAGAGTCAACTGCTCGCCGAATTCGGCGGAGCGCGCGCTGCTCTCGCGGTCTATCTGGGCTCCTGCCTTGTCGCCGCCGCTCAGGATCTGCCCACGCTGCCGCTGACCCGGGTCCGGCAACGATTCCTGGGTTGGCTGCCCCGGGCCCGGATCTGACCAGGCCGCCGTGCACCCCAGCCGGAGGCCCGTCAGTCGGCGCTGGGATCGGCACTAGGCAAGAAGGTCATCGATGCGATGGAATGGGATCCACGCGTCGCGCCCTGGGAGGACAACGATGACCTCTGCTCCGTCGTCCGCCGACACCCGCGCACAGGTCGCCAGCCTCCTGGTCGGCCTGCTGCTGGCGGCACTACCCGCAACCCCGGTGGCCGCGTCTCCCGCGACAGGGTCTCCGCCTCAGGCCGAGTCGGCAGAACGACATCGCCCGGTTCCGCCGCACGTCGTGGGCGACCACACGGTCCCTGCCTACTCCTACGCCAACGCGATCCGGGAGAGCGTCTGGGTCCAGACCCGCGCCGACAGCGATGGCGACGGCGTACGAGACCGGGTGGCCGTAGACATCGTCCGGCCACGGGAGGTCGCCGCCACCGGGGTCCGTGTGCCGGTCATCATGGACGCCTCGCCCTACTACCTCTGCTGCGGTCGGGGCAACGAGAGCGAGCTCAAGACGTACGACGCGACCGGCGTCATCGCCAAGGCGCCGCTCTTCTACGACAACTACTTCGTCCCGCGCGGGTACGCCTTCGCCGCCGTGGACCTCGCCGGCACCGCCCGCTCGACCGGATGCGAGGACGTCGGCGGCCCGGCCGAGGTGGGCAGCGCCAAAGCGGTGATCGACTGGCTCAACGGGCGGGCTCCTGCGTTCACCGCTGACGGCCGGCCGGTGAGCGCAGCCTGGAGCACCGGACAGGTCGGCATGATCGGCAAGTCGTGGGATGGCTCGGTCGCCAACGGGGTCGCCGCCACCGGGGTGCCGGGGTTGGCCACGATCGTGCCGATCTCAGCGATCTCCAGCTGGTACGACTACATGCGTTACCAGGGTGTCCTTCGCTCCGCCGACTACCCCGGTTATCTGCACTCGTACGTCAATGGCCGCACTGACGAGGCCTGCGCCGACGTGCTGGCCCGGCTGCGCGCGGACAGCGCCGAGGAGACCGGCGACTACAACAGGTTCTGGGCGTCTCGCGACTACCGGCCCTCGGCCGACCGGGTCCGGGCCAGCGTGTTCGTGGCGCACGGCGTCAACGACCTGAACGTCACGACCAACCAGTTCGCCCGCTGGTGGCAGGAGTTGGCCGACCAGGGCGTGCCCCGCAAGCTCTGGCTCTACCAGGCCGGCCACGAGGACCCGTTCGACGTTCGGCGCGCCGAGTGGGTAGCCGCCCTGCACCGCTGGTTCGACTACTGGTTGCAAGGTCTGCGCAACGGGGTGATGGACGAGCCGCGGGTCGACCTGGAGACCGATCCGGGCAGGTGGACGACACAGCGGGACTGGCCCGCCGCCGGCACCCGGGACGTCCGGATCGCCCTCGGCGTCGGCGACGGCGTGACCGGCACCCTCGGTGGTCGCGGCGCGCGGCCGGGCCAGGAGCGGGCGTACGTCGACGAGTCACTGACCGAGGCCGAGTTGGTTGCCGAGCCGAGCACAGCGACGTCCGGCCGCCTGGTCTTCCTCTCCGGTGCGCTGAGCACTGCACTGCGGATATCCGGCAGCCCTTCGGTGCGGCTGCGGGTCCGGGTGGATCGGCCCACCACCGAGCTCACCGCCCGGCTTGTCGACTACGGCGTCGCGGAGCGAATCCGGTACGGCAGCTCGGAAGGGGTGCGGACGTTGGACACCGAGTCCTGCTGGGGAGCGTCCACGGACGTCGACGACGCCTGCTACCGGGACACCGAGGAGATCACCGAGGTTTCCGACCACGCGGTGCTGACCCGGGGCTGGCTCGACGCCGCACACCACCGGTCGCTGCGCTTCAGCGCCCCGCTGCTGGCCGATCGCTGGTACACGGTGACCGTGCCGCTGAACGCGTACGACGCGGTGCTGCCCGCCGGGCACGTGCTCGGCCTGGTGCTCGGCCAGAGCGACCCGGAGTTCACCGAGACCGACGACCGGGACGCCACAGTTCAGGTCGACGTGGGCCGCAGCGAGCTGGTCCTCCCGGTCGCCGGCCGCGCTGGGCTGCCCGCGATCGATGTCGCACCGCCGGTGGTCACCGCACCGGCCGACCCGTCGGCCGCCCGGACGGCCCGCGACACCCGGCCGGTGCCCTGACCCGGGCCGGCCGGGTCAGGTCCGATCGGGCACTGCACGGGGTCGATGCGTGACCCGCTGCTGAACCGCACAGGTCCTTTGGCCGGACGGGGCGGGTTGTTCATCGTGGGCACGCGCCTCGTACCACGCGTGTTCACCACCTTCTTCAAGGCTCCTTGATCGAAAGAGCATTCGCTTGATCGAGGAGAGGCTCTCACGTGAGAGACATGCAACCCGAAGAGACCGAGCGCGCGCAGCTGTCGCGGCGCAAGCTGGTCAAGTACGCGGGCGTCGGCGCGACGCTGGCCGCAGCCAGCCCGCTGGTCGGCGCCAGCGCGGCGTGGGCCGATGAGGACCGTCGGCCGGGTGACGACAAGAGCGACCGGGGCAACTCCAAGAACCGCGTGTGGCGCGCTGGTGACCACCACGTCCACTCCGAGTACAGTGGCGAGTTCGACACCACGAAGTCGCCGATCGTCTTCCACAAGGGTGCGGACGCGGTCTACCCGATCGTCACCAACGCCATCATGGCGAAGAACTTCGGTCTGACCTGGGCGATGTGCACCGACCATGGTGGACCCACCCACTCCAAGGTGAACATCGAGCAGGCGTACCCCGACCTGCTGCGTTCGCGCAAGCTGGTCCCCGAGGTGCTGCAGTTCTGGGGCATGGAGTTCGACGCGCCGTCGCTGGACCACCACACGTTGATGATCCCGCGTCACGACGACGAGGCGAAGCAGCTCTTCGAGCTGGAGAGCCGGTTCGCCAAGTACGACGCATTCCCCACCGACCCGGCTCGGGACACCGAGGCCAAGATGGTGGAGTTCCTCAAGGTCGCCCGGGGCATGCCGCACAAGCCGCTGGTGATCGCCCACCACGCGTCGCGCTCGGCGCCCGGCCTCGGTGTCTACGGCCAGGACACTCCGCGCGAGTTCCGCAACGGCAACAACGCGGCGCCGGACGTCTACATCGGCTTCGAGGGTGCCCCCGGCCACCAGGCCGGCCCGCTCAACGGTGGCGCGCGGGGTGGGTACGGCAACCACCCCACCTACGGCGGCTTCGACCAGATGACCGCTCGGGTCGGCGGGCTGTGGGATTCGCTGCTCGGCGAGGGCCGGCGTTGGTGGATCACCGCGACCTCGGACTCGCACGTGCACTGGACCCGTGGCGGCTCCGACTTCTGGCCGGGCGAGTACAGCAAGACGTACGTGCACGCGCGCCAGGACTACGGCGACATCATGGACGGCCTGCGCAACGGTCGGATCTTCGTCACCACCGGTGACCTGATCCGCAACCTCGACGTCACCGCCAAGTCCCAGGGCAAGACCGCCGCGGTGGGCGAAACTGTCACGGTCAGCCGTCGCAGCCGTACCGATGTCGAGATCGAGATCAAGTTCCGTCCGTTGGGCGGTGTGAACGGCAACGGTGACCGTCCCGAGGTCCGCCGGGTCGACCTCATCGTCGGCCAGATCACCGGCCCGAGCGCCAATCTGGACGCCGACACCAACCCCACCACCAAGGTGGTGGCCCGGTTCGGCCCGCGTGACTGGCGTCGGCAGGGCGAGGACTACGTCATTCGGCACACCCTGCGCAATGTCGAGGCCGACACCTACGCGCGGGTGCGGGGCACCAGCACCGACGAGGCCGAGCCGCTCGCCGACGGGCTGGAGAGCCCGTGGGACGACCTGTGGTTCTACTCGAACCCCGTCTTCGTGCACGTGCGCTGATTTGGCGCGGTAGCGGCACAGCGGGTCCGTCCAGCTCCACTCGACGTACGGCGTCGGGCGGAGCGGGGCGGGCCCGCGTCGCGTTGCACACGTGTTGTGGCCGTCACCGGGGGTCAGTCGGTGCTGCTGCGGCGGCGGGCTCGGGGCGTGGCGGTGGACCCGCCACGGACGGCTGCGGCGCCGGTCCGGCTCGGGGCGGGCGCCGTCGGTGCCCGCCCCGAGGGTTGCACCTGCGCCACCACCTCGCAGAGGTCACGCAGCGGGTCCGCCGCCTGGGCCGAGCAGGCGACCCGCTGGAGCAGCGCCCGCAGCGTCGCGGACTCCGGCGGCGCGAGCGTCCCCAACAGGTGTGACTCGACGTGCCGCAGCGCCAGGCGCCGTTGCTCCCAGGCGGCGCGGCCGACGTCGGTGACGTCGACCAACCGGTTGCGCCGGTCGGCCGGGTCCGCCCGGCGGGCGACGAACCCGGGCCGTTCCAGGTCGTCGATCAGGTACGTGAGGACGGTGCGGTCGATGCCAAGCTCCTCGGCGATCGCACCCTGGTTTCGGGCCGGCCGGTTGACCGCTGCGGTGAGCACCTGGTAGCCGCGCGGACCGCCGGGGAAGTCGGCGAGCGCGTGCTCTGCCGCCCGGACGTAGCCACGAAAGACGATCCCGAGCATCCAGCCCAGGTCGTCGTCGAGCGGATCGGGCCGGTCCGGCCGGTGAGTGGCACCCGTCATTCCTCGACAATAGCGCAGCGACTCAGACCTTGTTGGCAGAAGATGTTCTGTATGACATAAGGTTTAGGCCATGACGCATCGTCCGAGGCGTCGCGTGAAGCGGGAGGCTCGCAGGTGAGTGACTACGGCCATGACCTGGTCTTCGGATCGTTCGTCACCCCCAGCGGTGGCAATCCCGACCGCACGGTCGGCGTCGCCGTCCTCGCCGAGCAGGTCGGGCTGGACCTGGTCACCTTCCAGGACCACCCGTACCAGCCGGCATTCCTCGACACCTGGACGTTGCTGAGCTTCGTCGCGGCCCGGACGAGCCACGTGCACGTGGCGGCGAACGTGACGAACCTGCCCCTGCGCCCACCGGCGGTGCTCGCCCGCAGCGTGGCCAGCCTGGACCTGCTCAGTGGTGGCCGGGTCAGCCTCGGCCTCGGTGCGGGAGCGTTCTGGGAGGCCATCGAGGCGATGGGTGGCCGGCGGTTGACCCCCGGGCAGGGCGTACGAGCGCTGGAGGAGGCCATCGAGGTCATCCGTCAGCTCTGGGACGCCGAGGCGCGCGGCGGGGTGCGGGTCGACGGCGAGTTCTACCGGGTGTGGGGCGCCAAGCGCGGGCCGGCTCCGGCACACGCGGTGCCGATCTGGTTGGGCGCGTACAAGCCTCGAATGCTCCAGCTGACCGGTCGCCGGGCCGATGGCTGGCTGCCCTCGCTGGGCTATCTCCAGCCGGGTGACCTGGCCAAGGGCAACGCGATCATCGACGACGCGGCGCAGCAGGCCGGCCGAGCCCCACAGGACGTGCGCCGGCTGCTCAACGTCGCCGGCACGTTCTCGGCTGCTGGGCGTGGCGCTCTCAACGGGCCGGCCGAGCAGTGGGTGCAGGAGCTGGCTGAGCTGGCGCTGGGCGAGGGCATCAGCGCCTTCATCCTGGCCAGCGACGACCCCGACGACCTGCGCCGGTTCGCCGGGGAGGTGGCCCCCGCAGTGCGGGAGCTGGTCGCGGCCGAGCGCGCCCGCGGCGCGGAGCCGGAGCGTGCGCCGGAGCCGGAGCGTGAGCCGGCGGCGGAGCCGGAGCCGGCGGCTACGCCGCTGGTACGGCCGAGCCGCGCGACCGTGACTGGCGGTGCCTTCGCCGTGGTGCCGACCCCCGACGATGGCGTGCGGCGCAGCGACCAGCAGGTCTGGGACGAGTCGACCCGGCCCACCGGGCCGGTGCCCGATCCGAACCGCATCTACACCCCGCACGAGCAGGCCACCGGTGCGCACCTGGTGCAGATTCACGACGGCCTGCGCGCCGAGCTGGCCCAGATTCACGATCTGATCGAGCAGGTCGCGGCGGGCGAGATCGACGCGGGGGCGGCTCGGTCCCACATCAACACGATGACCATGCGGCAGAACCGGTGGACGCTGGGCGTCTACTGCGAGTCGTACTGTCGCATCGTCACCACCCACCACACGATCGAGGACCAGTCGTTCTTCCCCCGGCTGCGGGCGCGTGACCCTCGACTTGGTCCGGTCGTCGACCGGCTGGAGCAGGAACACCACGTCATCCATGACGTGCTGGAAGGCGTCGATCGGGCCCTGGTCGCGTACGTCGGTTCTCCGGGCGGCCTCGCCGAGTTGCGGGCAGCGGTGGACCTGTTGACCGACGCCCTGCTGTCGCACCTCAGCTATGAGGAGCGTGAGCTGGTCGAGCCGTTGGCTCGGTTGGGTATCGCCTGATCAGCGCAGCGCCTCAGCGCGGTCCAGGGTTGCCTGACGCGATCTGAGAGACTACTTTCGAAACATGTCTCTCAAGAATCCGTACGGGGATTTCGAGATCACCGAGCCGCAGGCGCTGCGGGCGTTGGCCCACCCGGTCCGGCTGGCCATCCTCGACCGCCTTCAGCGGCACGGCCCGGCTACCGCCACTGGTCTCTCGCCGCACGTGGGCGCCACACCGTCGGTCGTCAGCTGGCACCTGCGGCACCTCGCCACGTTCGGCCTGGTCACCGACGCCGAGGGCACTGCCAGCAAGCGCGAGCGCTGGTGGCAGGCGGCCGCCCGGGGCTTCCGCTTCGAGTTGCCCGACGATGCCGAGGGGCAGGCCGCGGGCCGTCAGCTGCGTGGCGAGATGTTCGCCCGAGTCGCCGAGGCGCCGCAACAGTGGCTGCTGCACGACGAGCCTCGGCTCGACGCGCAGTGGCGCGGGCTGGCCGGGGTGGCCGACACCCAGTTCCTGGCCACTCCCGAGGAGCTGCGGCAGTTGGAGGTCGCGATCGAGGAGTTGCTCGCCCCGTACGTGCGGCGCAAGGAGGACGACGCCCCACCGTCCGGAGCGCAGGCCGTCCGAATGCTGCGCTACCTCCTGCCCGAACCCGGCGACGACCCGGCCGAGTCGTGACCGCCACCGACACCGTGCCCCCGCCGGCCCTGCATCGCGACCGGCGGTTCCGCACCTTCTGGATCGGCGAGACGATCTCCCAGTTCGGTGATCGGATCAGTGAGCTGGCCCTGCCGTTGATCGCCGTCACCCTGCTCGCCGCGACACCCGTGCAGGTCAGCGTCCTCACCGCGTTGATCTGGCTGCCCAACCTGCTGGGCCTCTTTCTGGGTGCCTGGGTGGACCAGCGCACCCACAAGCGGCGGCTCCTGATCATCGCGGACCTGATCCGCGCCGCGGTGCTGCTCAGCCTGCCGGTGGCCTACCTGTTCGACGCGATCACCCTCACCCAGCTCTACCTGGTGGCACTGCTCACCGGCGCCGGGGCGGTGCTGTTCGCCCTGGGGCATCAGGCGTTCTTCGTGGCCCTGGTGCCACGATCGGCGTACGTGGACGCGAACAGCAAACTGAGCCTGAGTCGCTCCCTCTCGTTTCTCGCCGGCCCCGCCGTCGGCGGCGGACTCGTCCAAGCGCTCAGCGCACCTGTCGCGATCGTCGTCGACGCGGTGTCCTTCCTCGGCTCCGCGCTGCTGCTCGGTCGCATTCCGGTGACCGAGTTACCTCCACCGCCGCGCCGGACGTCCACCCTCGGCCTGGTCCGCGAGGGGCTCGTGCTGGTGCTGCGGCACCCGGTGCTGCGTGCCGCGCTCGGCTGCACCAGCACGGTCAACTTCTTCACCTTCATCTCGACTGCCCTGCTGGTGCTCTACGCCAGCCGCAAACTCGAGCTGTCGGCCGGCGCGATCGGCGTCGCCTTCGGATTCGGAGCACTCGGCGGGCTCGCCGGCGCGGCACTCGCTCCACGGATCTCGCGCGCCATCGGGCTGGGCCGTACCGCCATGATCGGCGTGGTGCTCTTTCCCGCGCCGCTGGCGCTGACCGCGCTGGTGTCCGGATCCACCTGGACGAAGGTGGCCATGCTGGCGGCCATCGAGCTGGTCTCCAGCCTCGGGGTGATGCTGATGGACATCAACCTGAACGCCCTCATCACCGCCGTGACACCCGACGACGCGCGAGGACGGCGGGCTGGCGCCTACAGCGCCGTCAACTACGGGATCCGACCGCTCGGCGCGCTGGTCGGTGGTGCGTTGGGCACCACCCTCGGGCTGCGGCCGACCCTGGTCATCGCCGGCCTGGGTGGCGTGCTCGCCGTGCTCTGGTTGCTCGCGTCGCCAGTGCGCCACATCAGGACCCTCGACGAACCGGTCTCCTGACCAGTCCGCGACAAGCACCGCCGCGCCGACGCCTACCCGCCGAAGGTCAGGCGGCTTCCGACAACAGCAGCCGGGCCAGCTCGGTGGGCTGCGAGAACATCGGCCAGTGGCCGGTGTCCATCGTGATCAGTCGCCAGTGCTCGCTGGCCAGCAGCTTGGCCACCGTGTTGTTGGGCTCAGGCCCATCGAGCAGGCATTTGATGTACGTCGCTGGAAGCTCACCCAGTGGGCGGGTCGACACGGCAGGCTCGGTCAGCGTGGCACCCGGGTGCGGGGTCGAGCCGTCGATCAGGCGGGCGACCTGCTCGTCTGTGAGACCCTGACCGTCGAGGTCGGCCGCACCGAGCGGCGGCCAGGAACCGTCGTCGGCAATCATCGCCGCGAACGCCGCCTGGCCCTGCCACCACCCGGACGCGAACGACTCGCCGTCGACCGGCACCTCCGAGTCGACGAAGACCACCCTGGTCAACCGGTCGCCGATCCGCTCGGCGGCCTGACCCACCGGGATGCCCGCGTAGCTGTGCCCGACCAGCACCACGTCGCGCAGGTCGCGGCATTCGATCTCGCCGACAATGTCCTGCACGTGGGTCTGCTGCCCAGCGGGAACGCCCCGCTTGTCGGCGAGGCCGGAGAGGGTCAGCGGGTGGGTGCCGTGGCCGGCCGACCGCAGTGGCGGCACCACCTCGTCCCATGCCCACGACCCCAGCCACGCACCCGCCACCAGCACGAAATTTGCCATGGCAGGGACGCTAACGCCGACCTACGACAGCCCGACGGCGGTGCAGAAGCCAGGGCCCGTCACCTAGAGGAGTAAGTCCTCACTCAAGACGGGGCTGCGAGCGCAGCGAAGGACGCTCGCCATCCGTATTGGCTGCCTGCCCTGTCGATGTGCTGGTGAGCGATATACCTCAGAGGTATGAATATGACTCTGAGGTATATCGCTCACTACCGCATCCGCCCTGACGGAGGTGACCGACGGTCACCGCCGGCTGCCGGCTGCGCTCACAGCCCGGGCCAGGGATGTGATTCGGGTGCGCTATCTGCTGCCGGACAGGGCCGACTTCGAGCCCTGCTGGCCGGCCCTGCGTCGCGCCTTCGGCGAGATCCGGCCAGCCGCCACGATGCTCGTGCGCGGCCTCGCCGACCCTCGCATGAAGATCGAGATCGAGGTGTACGCACGGCGAGCCACCGGGTGAACCGACGTTCGCCGGGCGCCGCCAGCGCTCAGCCGATCGGTGGTGCCGGAGGGCCGAGCAGGGCGGCGAGCCGCTTCGGGGCCATGACGCAGTAGCTCTCGGTGAGCAACTCACCCACCTCCTCCCAGTCGGTGTCCTCGTCCAGGACCAGGCCCATCACGTTCGGACTCCAGTCCGGTTTGTAGAAGGGGCGCCCCGTGGCGAGGAGGCCGGCGATCTCGTCGAGTGGCGACCGGAAGGTCAGCAGGCAGGCGGGCTGGTCGAGTGCGGCGGCCCGTGCGTGCACCGGCTGGCGATCGGGGTCGACGGTGAGCACGTGCGCGATGGTCCGCTTGCGGATCCGCCAGCGGGTGCCCACCCAGGCGGGCTCCTCGTAGGTCTCCGGCAGCCCGAGACAGATCGGCCGCAGCCGGTCGAGGATCTCGGGTGCAACGTCTCCGGGTGCGCTCACGGGCAACGACGCTAGCCGGCCGGTGTGACAAGTTCCGCAACCCGGCCCGTCAGAGACCAGGGTCGCGCCCCTCGGCGCCCGCGGTCGGATCGTTGGTTCAGGGGCTGGCGTCGAGGCGGGCCGCGATCTGAGCCGGCAGTGGGTAGGTCCGTTCGACAGGTAGGAGGTCTGTCGCCGCTCGCACGTCGTTGGCCCGCAAGAGTTCCCGCATGCGGTGGACGGTGGGGGTGATGTCCGTGACGGCGACCAACCAGTCGTCGACGTACCGGGCGACAGCTTCGCCGGACAATCCGACCTGCAACGACCGGTACGGCAGCGCGTTCAGTTGCAGTGTCCGTTCTGGATCCCACTGCACCCGTACCGGGCTGGCCCTCAGCTGCCGCGACCACGTCGCCCTGTCGCCGTGCACGTCTTGGTCGTAGTGACTCAGGCAGGCTCGCTCCAGCGCCCACTCGAAGCCCTCCCGCGATATGTCGATGGACAGCACGCGCTCCTGCCCGGGCTTGGTGGCCCAGCCGCAGCGATACATCATCCAGAGGAAGGACGGCTTGATCCAGGTCATCCGGTCGCGTTTGAAGGGAGCCACGAAGCGACCGGCGGCCACCGCCGGCAGCGCGACCTCCGGTGGGTACGCCTGGTAAACGGTGATCGTGTCGGTCGAGTGGCGGGCACGGATCTGACGAGCGGGAACGGACACACCCTGATCTTCCCCAACCGGGCCTCGGCTTCTCCACCGGGTTTTCGCACCCAATCCGGTGCAAAGCCGGTGCGAACCGGCGACAAGTCTCCTCCCTCGTTCAGGTTGCCCTCCGGTTCCAGCGACTGCTGGAATGGGCCGTGGCGACCCCGGGCCGTCGTCCTGGCCCGACCCACCCCCGTGCCCGCTGAGGAGTGCCGTGCCGTCCACCCTGCTCTCCCGCCGCGACCTCGACTTCCTGCTGCACGACTGGCTTCGGGTGAGCCAACTCGTCGAGCGTCCCCGCTACGCCGAGCACTCCCGGGAGACCTTCGAGGACGCCCTGGACCTCGCCGAACGGGTGGCCACCGAGCAGTTCGCCCCGCACAATCGTGCCGCCGACCTCGCCGAACCCACCTTCGACGGGCAGCGGGTGCGACTGATCCCGCAGGTCCGTGCGGCGCTGGACAGCTTCGCCGAGACGGGCCTGCTCACCGCCGGGCTGGACGCCACAGTCGGTGGCCTGCAACTGCCGCACGCGGTCGCGGCGGCGTGCTTCACCTGGTTCCAGGCAGCCAACGTGGCCACCTCGGCGTACCCGTTCCTCACCCTGGGCAACGCCAACCTGCTGCTGGCGCACGGCAGCGCCGAACAGGTGGACACGTACGTCCGGCCCATGCTGGACGGCCGGTTCTTCGGCACGATGTGCCTGTCCGAGCCCCACGCCGGCAGTTCACTGGCCGACATCACCACCCGCGCCGAGCCCCAGGCGGACGGCACGTACCGGCTCTTCGGCACCAAGATGTGGATCTCCGGTGGCGATCACGAGTTGGCCGAGAACATCGTCCACCTCGTGCTGGCGCGGATCCCCGGCGGGCCGCCCGGGGTGAAGGGGATCTCGCTGTTCATCGTGCCCAAGGTGCTGGTCGGCACGGACGGGTCGCTCGGCGACCGCAACGACGTGGTCTTGGCCGGGCTCAACCACAAGATGGGCTTCCGGGGCACCACCAACACCCTGCTCAGCTTCGGCGACGGCGGGCACACCCCGGGCGGCCGCGCCGGTGCGGTCGGCCACCTGGTCGGCGCACCGCACCAGGGTCTGGCACAGATGTTCCACATGATGAACGAAGCCCGGATCGGGGTCGGGGCCGGCGCCACCGCGCTGGGCTACACCGGCTATCTCAAGAGCCTGGCCTACGCAAGGGAGAGGCCGCAGGGCCGGCCGGTCGGTGCGAAGGACCCGGCGGCGGCACAGGTGCCGATCATCGACCACCCCGACGTACGACGGATGCTGCTGGCACAGAAGAGCTACGTGGAGGGGGCGTTGGCGCTGGTGCTCTACTGCGCGCGACTGCTCGACGAGCAGAAGACCGCCCCCGCCGACGCGGACCGTGAGCGGGCGCATCTGCTGCTGGACGTGCTCACCCCGATCACGAAGAGCTGGCCGTCGCAGTGGTGCCTCGCCGCCAACGACCTGGCGATCCAGGTGCTCGGGGGTGCCGGCTACACCCGCGATCACGACGTGGAGCAGCACTACCGAGACAACCGGCTCAACCCGATCCACGAGGGCACCCACGGCATCCAGGCGCTGGATCTGCTGGGGCGCAAGATGACCATGCAGGGCGGCGCTGGTCTTGCCCTCCTCACTCAAACGATCGAGGGCACGATCGAGCGGGCCCGGCAGGCCGGGGGCGAGGAGGCTGATCTGGCGGACCGGCTGGCCGCTGCGGTGGACCGCGTAACCGCCGTCACCGGTCGACTCTGGGCCGACGGTGACCCGGTGCTCGCGTTGGCCAACGCCAGTGCCTACCTGGAGGCGGTCGGGCACGTGGTGATCGCGTGGATGTGGCTGGAGCAGGTGCTGGCGCTGCCGCCAGCGGGTGCCGGCGACGCGTTCCACGCCGGCAAGCGGCAGGCCGCACGCTACTTCTTCACTGTCGAGTTGCCCCGTACCGGGCCGCAGTTCGACCTGTTGGACCGCCGGGACCGGACCACCCTCGACATGCGGGCGGACTGGTTCTGAGCGGGCCCGACGTCACCGTCGGCGGGTCTGGTGGTGCATGGCCTGCCGTCCCTTGACCACGCCCAAGATGATCACGATGATCAGCGCGATCAAACCGATGATGATCAGCCAGCGGACCGCCTCGAGGATCAGCCCGAGCAGAATCAGCACGCCAGCGACCACGCCGACGACCCAGAGCAGTGCACGCATGTCCACCTCCGGTAACCGGCCGCGCCTGGTGCGGCGGGCACGGGGTCACCTTCCCGATCTGGCCGCCACCATGCCCCAGCGGCGCGATGAGCCGGCGTGCGGCGTGGCTCAGCCCTCGGCGCGCGCCACGTAGACCGTGTTCGCGGACTCACCGCCGGTGAGCGGGTTGGCGAACGGCACGACGTGCGCCCGTACGCTCGCGAACACCTCGGCGAGCGCCGCGGTGAACTCGGTGTCCGGCGGGTCGTCCGACCAGAGCGCGAACACCCCCTCGGGCCGCAGCAGGGCGGCCAGCCGGCGCAACCCGGCCGGTGGGTAGAACGCCGCGTGGCTGGGGTGCAGCACGTTGCGCGGGGAATGGTCGACGTCGAGCAGCACGGCGTCGAACCGCCGCCCGGGCACCTCGGCGTCGAAGCCGGTCTCACCGGCCACCGCCGCGAAGAAGTCGGCCTGCACGAACCGGGTCCGCGGGTCCTCGGCGAGCCCCGCCGCGAACGGCAGCAGCCCTCGTTGGTGCCAGTCGATCACGTCTTCGATCGCCTCCACCACGAGCAGTGAGCGCACCCGGGGGTCGCCCAGCGCCGCGCAGGCGGTGTAGCCCAGCCCGAGACCGCCGACCACCACGTCCAGCGAGTCACCGGCCACCTCGGCGAGACCGAGCCGGGCCAGCTCGATCTCCGCGACCGGGAACAGGCTGGACATCAGGTACTCGTCGTCGAGCTTGACCTCGTACACCTCGACCTGGAGTGCCGGGTCCCGGCGTCGGCGCAGACTGATCGCGCCGATCGGGGTCTCCCGCCAGGCCAGCTCTTCGAAACGCGCGCCCACGGATGCCCTCTCGCCGCCGGATTCGTCCACGGATGGTAGCGGTTGCCCCGTGACGGGCGGCCACGCAGGGTCCGCAGAAGATCGACGTAGCGCATATCCTGTGCCCGGCCGATCCACCGGAGGGGACTCATGCCGTCGCGGCAGGACCAGCTGCACTCCTACCAGTTCAGCGTCCAGCGGGCGGTCGCCGCCCTGGTGATGCGGGAGACCGACCCCGCACAGTCGCCGTTTCGGCGGCTGGCCGGAGCCGGCCTGGCCAGCGTCCTGGTCGCGGCGATCGGGCTCGGTGGTTCGGCGCTCTACGGACTGTTCGCCGGTGGCGGCAAAGCGTGGCGCGACCCGGGCGCGGTGATCGTGGAGAAGGAGTCCGGCGCCCGGTTCGTCTATCGCGAGCAGAAACTGCACCCGGTGCTCAACTATGCCTCGGCGCTGCTCATCGTCGGCGCGGACAAGTCGAAGACCGTGCTGGTGTCCCGACGCACGATCGACGGTGTGCCGCGCGGGCTGCCGCTGGGCATCGCCGACGCACCGGATTCGCTGCCCGCCCCCGGCCGGCTGGCCACCGCAGCCTGGACCGTCTGCTCGACGGTCCCCGTCGGCGCGGGCGGCGAGGCACCCCGTTCCGCGCTGCTGATCGGCACCGAGCCCGGTGGCGGTCGGCTGCTGGGCGACGAGGCGTTGCTGCTGCGCCACCCCGACGGCGGGCTGCACCTGGTCTGGCACCAACGGCGTTACCTCGTCCGCGATCCCAGCAGGGTGTTGGCGGCGCTCGCCACCACCCGGGCACAGGCGGTGCCGGTGGCACCCGCCCTGCTCAACTCGCTGCCCCCCGGCACCGACCTCGCCCCGCTCGACCTACCCGGGCTCGGCCAGCCCGCCACCCGGGTGCCGGACGCAACAATCGGCAGGGTCTACCTGGTGAGCAACTCCGGCGGCGGCCGGCAGTACGCGGTGGCCCTCGACGCCGGGTTGGCCGGCATCACCGAGCTGCAGGCCGGGCTGCTGCTGGCTCGCACCGGGCAGGGTGAGCCGGTGCCGATGACGTTGGGCCGGTTTGCCGCGCTGCCCACGGTGCCCGACCTCGCGCCGAGCGGCCCGAACGCCCCGCCGCCGACCCCGCCCCGGCTCGTGGCCGGCAAGGACGGGGCCCTCTGCACCCGCGTCGCCGACGACGGAGGGGTGGGTGAGGTGCGTTGGGGCGTACCGCTGGGGGACCTGGCAGCCGCGCCACGGACCGTGCCCGTCGGCAGCGCGGTGCTGGCCGACCACGTGGTGGTGGAGCCGGGTCGCGGCGCGGTGGTCGAGGCCGCCGCGGCGCCCGGCGCGTCCGGGGGCACGGTCTCCGTGGTGACCGACCTGGGCCGACGGTACGTGTTGGCCGACCGGGAGGTGCTCGGGATGCTCGGCTACCGCGATGTGCGCCCGTTGCGGCTGCCGGCCGGGCTGGTCAGCCTGGTGCCCGCCGGCGCCACCCTGGACCCGGCCGCCGCTCGGGCCGTCGCCGCCCCTGGCTGAGGGTGACGCGGCCCGCCCGGTGTCAGTCGGCCGGACGGCGCAGAATGGTGACCGCGAACGGCGCGTCGTCGCGCCACGGGCGCAGGTCCCACGTGGCGAAGCGCTGCTCCACCCGCAGCCCGGCGGCCACCGCGTCGGCGTCGAACGCGGCCAGCGGGTAACCACGCTCGGTGCCGAAGCCCACGGTCAGCACGCCGTCGGGCCGCAGGTGCCCGGCGACCCGGCGCAGCACCTCCGGTTCGGTGCCGACGGCGACGAAGGCGAGGACGTTTCCGGCCAGCACCGCCGCGTCGAACGGCTCTGCCTCACCCATCGCCGGAAGGTCCAGCTCGGCGAGGTCGGCGACCAGCCACGTCGGGCCGGGATAGTCGGCGCGGGCGGCAGCCACCAGCGCGGGGTCGGCGTCCACCCCGACCACGGTGTGCCCACGTTGGGCCAGCGCGGCACCGACGCGGCCGGTGCCGCTGCCGGCGTCGAGAATCCGCGAGCCGGGTGCGACCAGGGTGTCTACCAGGCGGGCCTCGCCGGCCAGGTCCGCGCCCTCGGCCGCGAGCTTCCGAAACCGGTCGATATACCACTGTGAGTGCTCGGGACCGGTGTCGGTCGCCCAGCGGGTCGGGTTGGCCATGTGGCCACCGTAACCGGGTCGGTGAGGGCGCGGCCGGAGACCCGGGGGAGACGATCATCCCTTCTCCGCGCCGCTGGTCAGCCCTTCGGTGAGCAGCCGCTCGCTGGCGAAGAAGAGGATCACGATGGGCAGGGTCAGGACGACCGACCCGGCCATCAGCACCGTCTTGGGCACCTCCACCCCGTCGGCGAGCAGGGACAGCCCCAACGACACCGTCCACCGGTCGGGTTTGTCGACCAGGAACAGCAGGGCGAAGAGAAACTCGTTCCAGGCGATCATGAAGTCGTAGAGCGCGACCGCCATGATCGACGGCATGGCGAGGGGCAGGCTGACGCGGCGGATGATGCCGAGCCGACCAGCGCCGTCGATGGCGGCCGACTCCTCCAGGCTGACCGGGATGGTCTCGAAGTAGTTCTTCAGCATGTAGACCGACACCGGCAGGGTCTGCGAGATGTAGACCAGCACCAGGCCGAACAACGAGCCGCGTAGCTCGGCAAGGCTGAAGACCACGAACAACGGGATCGCGATGACGATCGACGGGAACAGGTAGACCGCCAGGAACAGGAAGTCGACCTGCCGCCGGCCGAAGAACCGCAGCCGGGCCACCGCGTACGCGCCGGGGATCGCCACTGCCAGGGTCAGCACGGTCGCCGAGACCGCGACCACCCCACTGTTGCGGATGAAGGTGAGGAACCCCTGGCCACCGTCGTCGGTGGCCTTGAGGACCTCGGCGTACGTGGCCACGGTCAGCTCGCCGAAGCCGACCACCAGCGAGCCGGGGTCGAGCAGCAGCCGCTCGATGGGGCGTACCGAGAGCACCAGCATGTAGTAGAAGGGGAAGACGGTGACCACCAAGAACGCGGCGATCACCAGGCGGCGCAGCCAACGCAGGCTCACCGTCTCGACGAGGTCCCGGTCCATCAACCCACCCTCCGTCCGAAGAAGCGCAGGTAGATCAGCACGAACACGATGAGCACCACGGCCAGCACGACCGCCTGCGCGGAGGCCGCGCCGATGTCGGTACGGGCGGTGAGAAACTCGTACACCCGCACGCTCACCACCTCGGTGCCGGCCGCACCACCGGTGAGCAGGTAGACGTCGTCGAACTTGTTGAACGTCATGATGAAGCGCAGCACGCCCAGCAGCGCGATCACCGGCAGCAGTTGCGGCAGCAGGATGTGCCGGAAGCGTTGGGTGGGGGTGGCGCCGTCGACCCGGGCGGCCTCCTCCAACTCGCCGGGCACCGCTTGGAGCCGCGCCAGCAGAAACAGGAACGCGAACGGGAAGTACCGCCACGCCTCGAACACGATGACCGTGGTCAGGGCGGTCGACTCCTGGGACAGGAACGGCACCGGGGCGTCCCAGCCGAGCAGCCGTTGACCCCACGCGTTGACGATGCCGAGCTGGGGGTCGAGCATCACCTGCCAGACGAACGTCACCGCGACCACCGGTGCCACGTACGGCAGCAGCATGGACGCTCGGACCAGGGTGCGGCCCCGGAACGGCCGACGGACCACCAGGGCGGCCACCAGACCGAGCAGGATCGACCCGACGGTGCCGCCGACGCTGTAGACCAGGGTGACCCACAGCGTGTCGGCGAAGCCGGGGGTGTGCAGCACCCGGTCGATGTTGTCCATGGTGAACTCGCCGAACAGGCCGGTCTTTCGCAGCGTGGCGAGCCGGACCCGCTGGAAGGCCAGCACCACGGTCCACACGATCGGAATGCCGATGACGGCGATGGTGACGAGCAGGGTCGGTGCGACCAGCGCGAGCCCGGCGCGGGACTCACGGCGGCGCAGGGTCAGTGGGCCGCGTCGGCGGGCCCGCGCCGGCCGCTCCTTGGTGGGGGAGCGGCCGGTCTCGGGCGCGGTCGTGGTCAATTGACGCCCGCCTTGATGGCCTCGACGTCCTTCTTGGCCCGGCCGGCGGCGGCCGCGGCGTCGGACTTGCCGGAGTAGACGTCGTTCAGCGCCTTGGGCACCGGTAGTTCACCGAGCATGGCGCCGACCAGCTTGCCCTGCCCCTGGGTGAGGCCCCAGCGCCCGAAGGTGTCCGGGCTGCGGCGTAGGTTCGCGAGCACCTCGTCGCCGTACACCTCGGCCAGTGGCTTCTTCACGTCCACCCCGGCCTGGCTGGTGTTCCACGCGTTGAGGAACTTCTCCGGCTCGGCGACGGTGCCCTTGCGCACCGGGAAGCGGCCCTCCGGCGACATCCCGAACCAGCGGGGGTAGCCGTCGCCGAGCATGAACTCCACGAAGGACTTCGCCGGGTCGGCCACCGCGCCGTCCAGCACGGCCCACGAGCTGATTTCGCCGTACTGCGCTGGTTCGGTGCCGCTCGGGCCCTTGATCGCGGTGACGAACCCGCTGTTCTTCGCCAGGAAACCCGGGTCGGCCTGGCACTGCGGGCAGGTCGGCTTGGCGTCGTTACGCAGCCCGGCCAGCTCGTCGAGGATGAACGGCGACCAGATCACCATGGCCGCCTTGCCGGCGAAGTAGGTGGCCCGGGTGGTGTCCACGTCCTGTGCGCCCTTCACCGAGCTGGTGCGGATCAGGTCGCCGTAGAAGCGGAACGCCTCGACGCACTGGGGTGAATCCAGGGTCACCTTTCCGGAGTCGTCGGTGAGCTGGCAGCCGTTGGCCAGTGCCAGGTGCTCGAAGGTCTGCTGGGTGAACACGTCGCTGGGGGCGGTCGCCGCGGTGATCCCGGCGACGCCGCCGGTGTTCAGTTTCGCCGCGGCGGCGGTGATCCGCTCGTACGTGTCGGGGGCGGCGAGTCCGGCGGCGGCGAACAGGTCCTTGCGGTAGACCAGCAGTTGCCCCCACCCGTCGCTGGGCACGGAGAGCTGCTTGCCCTCGTCGGAGGTGAGCTCCAGCGCTCGGGGGGAGAACGTCTGCTTGCCCAGCTTGTCGACGACCTCCGCGTTCGCCGAGGCGTGCAGCAGCTCGTTGCCGGCGAGCGTACGGATGCCGGCCAGGGAGACCGATCCGACCACGTCGGGCAGGTCGCCGGCGGCGGCGTTGGCGGCGATCAGGGACGGGAACTGGTCCTCGTTGACGGTCACGAGGTCGACCTGGATCCCGGTCTGGGCGGTGAAGTCGGCGATGATCGCCTTGGTGGCGGTGACCCGGTCGGCGACGTCCTCCAGGCTCCAGACGGTGATCTTTTTGCTGTTGCTGTCCGGTTCGTCGTCTCCGCAGGCGAGCAGGGTGGACGCTGCTAGTGCCAGGATCAGGGTGGTGGCGAGTATCCGCCTCGGAGGTGCTGACATCGGTGGCACTCCTCTCGAAGGGTACATGCCGGATTCAACACCTTCGATTGATCAATAACAAGACATATTGCGATTTTGTGTCTATCCTGGAGCCCAGTGCTACCGGGATGTGACACATGGGCAACTGGGTTGTCTCACTCGCCGGGCCTCGACGGATCAGCCTCGAGCCCTGCCCGCCGGATCCGCTCGGCCCCGGCCAGGTCCGGGTCCGCACCTGCTACTCGGGAATCTCCGCTGGCACGGAGCTCACCCTCTACCGGGGCAGCAACCCCCGCCTAAGCAAGGACTGGGACGATGCCGCCCGAATGTTCGTCCCCCGACAGACCCCGGTGCCCTACCCGCTGATCGGCTTCGGCTACGAGGAGGTCGGCGAGATCGTCGAGGTGGCGGCGGAGGTCACCGACCGGCACCCCGGGCAGCTCGTCTGGGGCATCTGGGGGCACCGGGCCGAGGCCGTGCTCGCCGCCGACGCGGTCCGTCCACTCCCTGCCGGGCTGGACCCGCTCGCCGCGGTCTTCGCTCGGCCCGGCGCCATCGCGCTGACCGCCGTGCTCGCCGGTGACCTGCACCTCGGCGACTGGGTCGGTGTCTTCGGGCAGGGCGTCATCGGGCTGCTCGCCACCCGACTCGCCGTGCTCTCCGGGGCCCGGGTGGTGGCCGTCGACCGGATGCCCGACCGGTTGGCACACGCCGCCCGTTACGGCGCCCGAGCCACCGTGGACGTCGGTGTCGAGTCCGCCGCCGCCGTGCTGCGTCGGGCCACCGGTGGTCGGGGCGCGGACGTCTGCCTGGAGCTGTCCGGTGCGTACCCGGCACTGCACGAGGCGATCCGATCCACCGCACACGCCGGCAGGGTCGTGGCCGCCGGCTTCTACCAGGGCCAGGCCGACGCGCTCGGCCTCGGCGAGGAGTTCCACCACAACCGCATCCAGTTGGTGGCCGCCCAGGTCTCCGGGCCCACCCCCGCGCCGAGCATGGCCGGCCGGTGGACCGGAGACCGGGTGGCACAGACCTTCATGGATCTGGTGGCTGAGCACAGCCTCGATCCGATGCCGCTGGTCAGCCACATCGTCGACGCCAGCGCGGTCGCCGACGCCCTCGCGCTGCTCGACCGCGGCGCCGGTGACGTCCTCCAAGTGGTGCTGAGGTTCTGATGACCACCATCGCGCTGGCCTGCCAGGAACAACTCCTGCCGGGCACCGACCTGATCCAGAAGTACGCCCTCGCGGCCGCCCTCGGCTATCAGGGCATCGAGCTACGCGGACGTGGTGACCAGGCGTTCGCCCGCCGGCTGCCCGAGCTGCGCCGGGCCCACGCCGCCGGGGTGGTGATGCCCACCGTCTGCGTCGAAATGGACCACTTCATCGGCGACTTCGACCCCGCCCGGTCTGCCGACGCCGTCCGCAACCTGCGCTCACAGCTCTCGGTGATCGCCGAGCTGGGCGGTGTCGGGGTGATGACCCCGGCGGCCTGGGGAATGTTCTCGCGGCGGCTACCGCCGTTCGAGCCGCCACGTCCGCCGGCCGGTGACCGGCAGGTCCTCCTCGACGCCCTCGGCGAGCTGGGCGAGCACGCCAGGGTCGAGGGGGTCACCCTCTTCCTCGAACCCCTCAACCGGTACGAGGACCACATGGTCAACCGACTCGACGAGGCGGTCGCGCTCTGCGCCGCACTCGGGCTGCCCTCGGTCCGGGTGGTCGCCGACACCTTCCACATGAACATCGAGGAGGACGACATGCACCGCGCGCTGCGCGCCGCCGCGCCCTACCTCGGGCACGTGCAGGTCAGCGACTCCAACCGGTTCCAGCCCGGCGCCGGGCACCTGGACTGGCCGGCGTTGGTGCGTACCCTGCTGGAGCTGGACTACCGGGGCTGGCTGGCCCTGGAGTGCCGGCTGCGTGGTGACCCGGTCCGCGCGCTGCAGCAGGCCGCCACGGTCCTGCGGCACGCGCTACCCCGCAAGGCCGCCGCGTGACCGCCGGTGGGATGACCGCCGACCCCGCCCGCACCGGTGGGCCGGCCGACGTGGCCGGGCTACGGCGACTCGCGGTCGACACGCTCGACGCCAACTGGGAGCACGACCACACCGTGCCCTCGCGCACGCTGTACCCGCACCAGTGGAGCTGGGACTCCGCGTTCATCGCGATCGGGCTGGCCCAGGCCCGCCCCGAACGAGCCTGGCGGGAGCTGGCGAGCCTGTTTCGGGCGCAGTGGGCCGACGGACGGGTGCCGCACATCGTGTTCAACCCGGCGATGCGGGTCGGCGCGTACTTCCCGGGGCCGGAGATGTGGCGTTCGGCCGACGTCCCCGGTGCACCGACCGTGGCCACGTCCGGCCTGGTCCAGCCGCCGGTGCATGCGCTCGCCGCCTGGCTGGCGTACCGGCGGGCACCCGGGCCGGCCGGTCTGGCCGCGCTGCGCGGGCTCTATCCCGCCCTGGTCGCCCAGCAGCGCTACCTGGCCGACCGACGCGATGTGGCCGGTGACGGGTTGGTCTGCATCGTGCATCCGTGGGAGTCCGGGTTGGACAACAGTCCCGCCTGGGACGAGCCGATGGCCGCGGTCGAGGCCGAGGCGGCCGTCATGCGCGCGTACCGTCGGCATGACACCACGCACGCCGACGCCGCGCACCGCCCCACGGACCTGGACTACGCGCGCTACCTGGCGATCGTCACCGCCTATCGGGACAACGGCTACTCGGATCGCGACCTCGCCGGCGGTCACCCGTTCCTGGTGGAGTGCCCGCTGTTCAACGCGGCGTTCGGGGCTGCCGAACACGCCCTCGCCGAGATCGCCGCGCTTATCGGTGCCGACCCTGGGCCCCACCGGGCCCGCGCGGCCCAGGTCACCGAGGCACTCCTACGACGGCTGTACGACCCGGGCACCGGCACGTTCCAGCCCCGCGACCTGCGCACCGACCGGCTGGTTGCCGCCCGTACCGTGCTGGGGTTGACGCCGTTGATCCTGCCCGACCTGCCGGCGCGGCAGGCCGACGCGCTGGTCGTCGAGGCCCGGTCGGCGCGGTTCGGGGTGGCCCGGCGAATGGACCGGCCGTTGCCCACCTACGACCGCACCGCGCCCGATTTCGAGCCGCTGCGCTACTGGCGCGGGCCGAGTTGGCTGAACATCGGCTGGCTGGTCCGGCGCGGGCTGCTCGCGCACGGGCACCCGGAGCTGGCCGCTGGACTGCGCCGCTCGATGATCGGCCTGGTCGCAGGGGCCGGCTGCCACGAGTACTTCCATCCGGACACCGGCGCAGGGCTCGGCTCGTCGGCGTTCAGTTGGACCGCCGCGCTGCTGCTTGACCTGCTGACGGAGTGAGTCTGCTTTCGGCAGGCGGCGGGTGGTAGCGTGCCCGCTCCCGGCGGCGAGAAGGAGCATCGTGCGCGAGATCGACAAGGTGGCCTGGATCCTCATCGAGGACGGGCGGGTGCTGAGCACCCGATCCTCGGGCAAGGATGTCTGGTACCTGCCGGGAGGCAAGCGCGAGCCGGGGGAAACCGACCTGGAGACTCTGCACCGGGAGATCGCCGAGGAGTTGAGCGTCGAGGTGGACGTGCGCGGCGCGGAGCACCTGGGGACGTTCACCGCACAGGCGCATGGGCACGCGTCCGGCATCACCGTCCGGATGACCTGCTACCGGGCCGGATATCAGGGGCAGCTGCGGCCGGCCAGCGAGATCGCCGAGATGGCCTGGCTGGGGTACGCCGACCGGCACCGCACCTCCCCGGTCGACCAGCTCATCTTCGACCACCTACGCTCGGCGGACCTGCTGCGCTGACCGCCCGGGTGGCGGCGGACCTGCTGCGCTGGCGGCGCAGTTTGTCGGACCCTGTCGCGGGTAACCGCCAGGGCGTGACCGACAGCGCGGGCGGCGACGGGTTCCCGCACTTCATCGAGGCGGTGTCCCGGCGGTCCGGCCTACCGACCGAGCAGGCTGCCGCCCTTGCCCGCGCCGTTCTCCAGACGATGGCCGAAAGAGTGACCGGAGGCCCGCCAGAGGCGGTGGTCTCGCACCTTCCGAACAACGTGGGCAGCTACCTGACCGGCCCGACCCCGGATCCGGCCGGGGCCGTAGGCCCGGATCCCGCCGGGATCGTAGGCCCGGATCCCGCCGGGATCGTAGGCCCGGATCCCGGCGTGGGCGGGTTGGATACCGGCGTGGGTCTGGATGTCGGTGGTGGTGCTGCTGCTGCTGCTGCACCTCCACCGCCGACGGATGCCGGCCCGGCGGAGTTCCTTCGTCGGGTGGGACAGCGCGCCGGGGTGGACCCGGCGACCGCCCGGGCCGGCACCGGCGCCGTCTTCGCCACCTTGCGGGAAGCGATGACGGTCCGGGAGTTCCGGGAGATGGTGGCGCGACTGCCGCGCGACGACGGCAGCGGCCCGGCTGCGCCCGATCCGTACCTGCCCTGAGCCGGCGGCGCACCGCCGTTCCGTTTCCTGCGGCGTGATCCGCTCCAGATCGCCGATGTGGCGGCTTCCGCAAAGCTGGATACCACCAGATCGGGGACCTGGAGTGGATCAAACCCTAGGCGTCGGCCTCGGGCAGGTCCTCGGGCTCGGTGACCCAGGCGGAGAAGACCGGCACCCCGTGCCACGGCCCGGTGGTGCCGTCGGCGCGGGTGTCGGTGGCGACGGCCACCACGGCGTACGGGTGGCCAAAGCGCAGGTCAGCGGTGCGGGCCACGCCCTCTGGCGGCAGGCTGACCACCCCGAACATTCCGGTCACCGCCGCCGCCTTGAAGCCGTAGCGGCCGTAGCGGGCCATCGCCGTCTGCCGCGCCTCGAAGCCGAACGCCGATTGGGACAGCGCCTTCGCCAGCGCCACCGTGGCCGCCTCAAAGCCGAGCGCCGCCGGGGTCAGGTCGTGCTCGCTGCGTGCCGACCAGCAGGGGAGTACCGCAGTGTGCCGCTCCTCGCGGCCGCCGCGGGCCCGCGTCC
This sequence comes from Micromonospora sp. DT201, assembly GCF_049841575.1. Lineage (NCBI taxonomy): Bacteria > Bacillati > Actinomycetota > Actinomycetes > Micromonosporales > Micromonosporaceae > Micromonospora > Micromonospora sp. DT201. The sequence continues at coordinate 237,076 of NZ_JBNCKP010000009.1, forward strand.
GGACCCGTTCCTCGCTCAGTGTCCACAGCGGGGTCTCGCCGAGCGGCAGGTCGAACAGCGAGCGGCTGCCGGCGGGTTGCGCGCCATCGGCCGCGCCGGCACTGAGGTCGTACGCGACGGCCAGCACCTCGGCCGGCGGCACCTGCGGTGCGGCGGCCACCGAGAGGACCACCAGCCCCGCGCCGTTGTCGGCCTGGGCCGGCGCGGCGTGCACGATCACGTCTCCGATTTGATTGTTGGACACGATGGCGCACCGGTGGCCATGGCTCGGGCTGCGCAGCGCCCGACGTAGCCTGCGCGCCCAGACGCTGCCGGCACCGAGCGCGCGGGAGTCGGTGAGGTCGAACGGGGTTGCCCAGGAGATGTCGGTGGCCAATGCGCTGGCCAGGGCGAACACCACGGCCTGGCTGACCTTCAGGGGAAACGTGTCGATCAGGCCGTGGGTGTGCTCGCGCGCCCAGGCGTCCAACCCGGCCTGATCGGGCAGCACGCCGACGTCGGTCGTCGTGGGCAACGTGGCTCGCCACTCGGCCGACCCGCCGCTGCCCTGGCCCGGCCGGTGCCAGAGCGCGGTGGCGGACGCGACCAGCGGATGTGGCGCGTCCAGTAACGTTCGGGCGACCTCGGCCGCGCTGGCCAGGTCGGTGCCCAGGGCGTGCGCCAGATCTTCGGCGGCCGGGTCGGAGTCGGCCGCGGTGGCGCACACCGCGAGCAGCAGCCAGGCGCCGAGCGGGGAGGCGACGTGGTGCCGGTCGCCGATCGTGGCGTGCAGCCGCGCGGCGTACGCGGAGAGCGGCCCGTGCAGGTCGGTCGTCATGCCCCCACTCTGCCCGCCGGCCCGGCTCACGACCACAGCTCGAACGGTTCGTCGATCTCCTCAGCGGCCAGGAACGGCGTGATCAACTGGGGGAGTTGCCCGGGGTAGAACCGGTCGCGGCTGGCCACCACCTCCGGCAGCGGCCACCAGCGGAAGCCGAAGTAGTCCTCCCGCTCGTAGTCGAGCCGGTGGGCCTCGTTCACGTCCGGACCGGGGCCCGTCAGTCGTACGGTGACGACCACCTCGTCCTGGACGTGGCGTAACTGGCGGTGCAGGAAGCTCGCCCGACGCCGCCAGGTCGGCGCGCCCACCTGGTCAGCGGTGACCACGATGCCGGTCTCCTCGCGTAGCTCGCGCACCGCGGTGTCGCGGTAGGTCTCCCCGGGGTCCATGCCGCCGCCAGGCAACTCCCACCAGGTGCCCAGCCGCGGATGGTCCGGATCGCGGGTGTGGAACAGCAACACCCGGTCGGCGTCGTCGATGACCACCACCCGCACCGCGCGCCTTTCAATGATCGGCAGGTCGTCGGGTAGGTCAGTCATCGGACCAGTCTGCCGCAGCAACGCCCGCTCCGACGGCTGGTACGGCAGCGGGTAGGCTGCCCGCCGTGGCTGGTCTGTTGAGGAATGTCGCGGCTCGCATCTCTCGGGTCGGGGCGGTGATTCCGTCGCCCCGACGTACCGGGCCGGCACCCGCGCAGGTGGCCCGCCGCCGTCAGGTGAGCGCGTTGCAGCGCCGGGAGTTGACCTACGCACCGGAGCGGGACGGTCAGGCCGACCCCGGCGAAATCGTCTGGACGTGGGTGCCGTACGAGGACGACCCACGGCAGGGCAAGGACCGGCCGGTCCTGGTCGTCGGGCGGCACAGCCGGACGCTGTTCGGGCTGATGTTGTCCAGTCAGAGCGAGCGGGACGGGCAGCGGCACTGGTTCGCGCTCGGGCCGGGTGAGTGGGACCGGGAGAACCGGCCGAGCTGGGTCCGGCTGGACCGGGTGCTCACCATGCGCGAGGACAGCATCCGCCGTGAGGGTGCCGTGCTGGACCGGCCCCGGTTCGACCGGGTCGGGCAGGCGCTGCGCGCCGGCTACGGCTGGCGCTGACTGTCGAACCAGGCGGGCACCGGCGGGCACCTGCCGCGCCCGTCGGAAGGCCCGTCGGTGGTCAGGCCGACTCGCGGCTCGTGCCGACTGCCGCGCCCCGCGCTTCGGGCGGCGGATACGGCTGGTCGGCGAGCAGCCGGGCCAGGTGTGCGGTGTTGAGCGCCAGGGCCTTCGTGGTGCGACCGGTCGTGTCGGGCTTGGGGCCGGCGTCGCGGTAGTCCACCTTGTGCAGTGCCTCGCCGACCCAGTAGGTGGCCGCGGCGGCGGGGAGGGTGAACCCGACTTCGTTGAGTGCCTGCTGCACCTCGCCGATGGTGTGGTGCGCGCCGTCCTCGTTGCCGACGACGGCGACGCCTGCCACCTTGCCGTAGGTGAGGAGTCGCCCGTCGGCGTCGGTCTCGGAGAGCTCGGCGTCGAGGCGTTCGAGGACCATCTTGCAGACGCTGGCCGGCTGACCGAGCCAGATCGGTGTGGCGATGATGAGCACCTGGGCCGCCAGCAGCTTGGCGCGGATCCCCGGCCAACCGTCACCGTTGCCCTCATCCGTGGACACCCCGAAGCGCACGTCGTGGTCGACCACTCGGACCAGCTCGCCGTCCACGCCCTGCGCGGCCAAGTCGCTGAGGACCTCCAGGCCGAGCTGTTCGGAGCTTGACGGCGCCGGGGACGGCTTGAGGGTGCAGTTGAGCACGAGGGCGCGAATGCTCGCCATGTCGGTTCCTCTCGGCGGTCGGAGGGGATGCGGCCTCGACATACCCGGGCGGCACGCGTGAACACCTCGGAGCCGGTCTGGCCGGATGTGGCGAAGTCGGTTGACGTAGGTACGCGCGGTTGTATATTCAACTCCGAGGTTGATTAACTCGATGGTTGAAAGCGGCTTATGACAACAGACCCGGCCGATGCCGTGTTCTCCGCGCTCGCCGATCCGACCCGACGGGCCATCCTGGCCCGACTGGCGACCGGCGAGGCGACGGTCAACGAGTTAGCAGCGCCGTTCCCGATCACCGTCCAGGCGATCTCCAAGCACCTCGCCGTGTTGGAGCGCGCCGGGTTGATCGTGCGGACCCGCGAGGCGCAGTGGCGTCGCTGCCGGCTGGACCCGGCACCGCTGCGGACACTCGCCGAGTGGGTCGACCAGTACCGCCGGCTCTGGGACGACCGTTACGACACCTTGGACGACTACCTACGCGAGCTGAAGGAGACCCATCATGAGCAAGCTCCCTGACCTGACGATCGACCTGCCGTCCGACCGGGAGATCACCCTCACCGGCCACTACCGCTACGTCGAGCACGCCGACGACGGCAACGACTACGCCTTCCGTGGTGAGTTCCGGGAGATCGTCGTGCCGGAGCGGATCGTGCAGACCTTCGAGTTCGAGGGCGTGCCCGGCCATGTGGCCGTGGAGACGCTGGTCTTCACCGAGCGGGATGGGCGCACCACAGTCACCGGCACCGCCCGCTTCGACACCACCGAGGACCGCGACGGCCTGGTCGACTCCGGCATGGCACAGGGCGCCGCCGAGTCGTACGCCGCGCTGGACCGGCACCTGGCCACGCTGCGCTGACCGGCGCGGCCGGCTTTACAGGTGCGTCGGTGCCCCGGCCAGTGGCATCGTGTCCGCATGATCGAGGACGTGCCGCGGCAGGTGGCCAACCGGGTCCGCGTCGAGTTCGGGCTCGACCTGTCCGCGATGGACCGGGTTAACCACGGTGCCGACGAGCACGCCCGACTGTGGCTGGCCCAGGATGCCGACGGTGCCCGATACGCGGTCAAATTGAGCGGTGGCGGCACCGCGGCCGGCCTGGTCGTGACGGCGTATCTGGCCGGACAGGGGGTGCCCGGCATCGCCGCGCCGCTGCGGACCCACGACGGACGGCTCTGCGTCGACCACGACGGCCACCGCCTCTCGGTGGTGCCTTGGGTATCCGACCAGCGGGCGCTCGACGGCCCGATGACCGAGGCGCACTGGCGAGCGTACGGCGAGGTGCTGGCCGCAGTGCATGCGGTGCCGGTGGCCGAGGAGTTGAGGCGGCTGCTGCCGGCCGGCGGTGCGGCGTACGCCTCGATCGTGGCCGCGACCCGCGCGATGGCCGAGCGGTTACGCGACCCGGCCCTGGTCGATCCCACCGGGCCGCTGGTCACGGAGCTTGCGGCGGTGTGGTCCGCAGCGGCGGACCAGGTGCGCACACTGATAGGTGGGGTGGAGCGCCTCGCTGTCGACCTCCGCGACCAAAGCGGGCCGGTCGTCGTCTGTCACGGCGACCCCCACCTGGGCAACCTGCTGCTCGGCGCGGGCGGGCAGGTCTGGCTGATCGACTGGGACGACGCGGTGCTCGCCCCGCGCGAGTGCGACCTGATGTTCGTCGTCGGCGGCGTGCTGGCCTTCGCGCCGATCACCGCCGGTCAGCAGCGCGCTGTCCTCGCCGGCTACGGACCGGCGGACCTCGATCCGGCACGCCTGGCCTGGTTCCTCGCGGTCCGCGCGCTTGACGACCTCAGCGACTGGACCCGCCAGGCGTTGGACCCCGACGCCGAGGCGGCCGACCGAGGTCGGGCGGTACGGATCGTGCGGGGGCTGGTGTCGCCGGTCGGCCTGGTCACCCTCGCCGACGCGGCGCTGCGCGACCTCGACCGGCGCCGCTGAGCGGGGGCGCACGTCGTGGCGGCGGTCAGCGCTCCACCAGACGGACGCTGTCGATCAGTTGCCGGGGTGATCGTGCGCCGCCGAGGCTCTTCGCCTGGTACATCGCCGCGTCGGCGCGGCTGAGCGCCTCGGTGAGTTGGGCCGGGCCGGTCACCGGGGCGAGCCCGACGGAGGCGGTGACCCGGACGCTGCACCCGCTCAGCCGAATCGGCGCGGCGACGGTCTCACTGAGGCGGCGGGTGGCGTGCTCGATCCAGCGCCGGTCGACAGTGGGGCTGGAGAGCAGCCCGGCGAACTCGTCGCCGCCGAGGCGGGCAACGAGGTTGTCCCCGGCGAAACCGGCGAGGCGATCGGCCACACTGATCAGCACCTGGTCGCCGGCGGCGTGCCCGTACCGGTCGTTGATCTGCTTGAAGTCGTCCAGGTCGAGCACGACGGCGATCAACGGCTCGCCGGCCGCGTCGGTGAGCAGGGTGGCCGCCAGGCGGTAGAAGGCGCGTCGGTTGGGCAGCCCGGTGAGCGGGTCGTGACTCGCGGCGTGCCGCTCGGCGGCAAGTTCGGCTTGGAGGTGCCCGATCTCGGTCTCGGCGCGCACCGCGCGTCTGCGCAGTTGCCAGGAGGAGAGCAGCGCGCCAGCGGCACAGAGGCCGGAGGCGACACTCATCGGATCCGGCACGAACCCTCCCATCGCCTCGACCGCCTCCAGCCTCCGGTCGACGCGGCGCGCCGCGTCGGGGTCACGTTTTGCCTGATAGATATCCCTGCGGGGGTAACTCAACGTGAACGGATGGACACCGATCACGTGCGTTATCATGCTCGCCGTCCGATGCAGATGCAATAGCAGATGCACGTGCAGGACCGTCCAATATCGATACCGCACCCCTCGCCGTCACCGCTCCTCCCACGGCCACCGGCGGGCTCGTGAGCAGAAAGACGCCCTCATGCAACAGCCACCCAATGGCGTACCGATCCACCAGTTGCCTCCGCTGAGCTGGCAGAAGAGCCGCCGAAGCAACCCCAGCGGCAACTGCGTCGAACTCGCCGAACTGCCCGGGGGAGCGGGCATCGCGGTCCGCAACTCACGGCATCCGGAGGGGCCGGCGCTGATCTACACAGTGGATGAGATCGCCGCCTTCGTTCTCGGTGCACGCGACGGCGACTTCGACCATCTGATCAACTAGGCGATCGCCGGCGGGGTCGTCCCGTCGACGAGACCGAATCGCCGGTCCGGAGGAGTTCAACTCACTATCGGTTCATGGCATGCTTACACGTCGGCCGGGCCGGGGTGCCCGGCCACCATGGGTCGGTGTCCGGAGGTCCGCACGTGACGATGGTTCCCGCCGAGGGTGGCCCGACAACCGGGCCGACAGTGCTGCGCATTCTGCTCGGCGCCCAGTTGCGCCGCCTGCGGGAGTCCAGCGGGGTGACCCGGGAGGGCGCAGGGTGGGAGATCCGCTCCTCCGAATCCAAGATCAGTCGGATGGAGTTGGGCCGGGTCGGCTTCAAGGAACGCGACGTCGCCGACCTGCTGACGCTCTACGGCGTCACCGGGGAGCACGAGCGCGAGGCGCTGCTCAAGCTGGCGCGCGACGCCAACAGCCCCGGGTGGTGGCACCGCTACGGCGACGTGTTGCCGAGCTGGTTCCAGTCGTACCTGGGACTGGAGGCCGCAGCCGCGCTGATCCGTAGCTACGAGGTGCAATTCGTGCCGGGTCTCCTGCAGACCCGGGAGTACGCCCGGGCGGTCGTGCTGCTCGGGCACGGCGCGGCGGGCCCAGCCGAGATCGACCGACGTGTCGCCCTGCGGATGCAGCGTCAGCAGTTGCTCCGCAGGGAGAGCCCGCCGCAGCTCTGGGCTGTGGTGGACGAGGCGGCGTTGCGCCGCCCGATCGGCGGCCCCAGCGTCATGCGTGGCCAGCTCACCGCGCTCATCGAGGCGACCAAGTCGCCCAACATCCGGCTCCAGGTCATCCCGTTCGCTGCCGGTGGCCACGCCGCCGCCGGGGGCGCCTTCACCATCCTGCGCTTCGGTGACCAGGAGTTGCCCGACATCGTCTACATCGAACAGCTCACCAGCGCCATCTACCTCGACAAGCGCGACGATCTGGATTACTACGCGGTTGCCATGGAACGGCTCTGTGTCGAGGCCGAGCCGCCGGAGCGTACGCCGGAGATTCTCGGCCGACTGCTGGACGACCTCTATCCGGCGTGATCGCCGAGGGGGGTCACGGCCGCACCTCAGGGTCGCTTAGCATGGTTGGCGACCGGCGACAGTGGACAGACGTCATCGCGGAGGCTGCCTTGACCACCGATGCTTCGGGCACGAGAGCCGGCTCGCCGAGCGACCGGATCGACACCTCCGTGGCGCACCCGGCCCGCCGCTACAACTACTGGCTGGGCGGTAAGGACAACTTCCAGGCCGACCGCGAGTCCGGCGACGCGATGGCGGCGGCCTTCCCGACCATCCGCACGGCCGCCCTGGAAAACCGCCGCTTCCTGCAGCGGGCGGTAAGTTATCTGGCCGGCGAGGCCGGCGTCCGGCAGTTCCTCGACATCGGCACCGGCATCCCGACCGCCAACAACACCCACGAGGTCGCCCAGGCCATCGCGCCGCAGGCTCGGGTGGTCTATGTGGACAATGACCCGATCGTGCTGGCTCACGCCCGCGCGTTGCTGACCAGCTCGCCGGCGGGCGCCACCGCCTACATCGACGCCGACCTGCGCGACCCGGAGCGGATCCTCGCCCACTCGGAGCTGAGACGCACCCTCGACCTGTCGCAGCCGGTCGCCCTCATGCTGGTGGCCGTCCTGCACTTCGTGCCCGACGGCGACAATCCGTACTCGCTGGTGCGGCAGCTGCTCGACGCGCTGCCGGCGGGGAGCTACCTGGCCGCCTCACACGCCACCCACGAATACCTCCCGCCGGCGGTGGCCGTGGAGGCCAAGGCGGCGGCCAAGGGCGGCGGCCCGCACGGGCTGATCAACCTGCGCACCCGGGACGAGTTCAACCGCTTCTTCGCCGACCTCGACGTGGTCGAGCCGGGCATCACCTCGGTCGCCGAGTGGCGGGCCGAGAGCGAGCCGCAGCCGCGTCCCTCGGTGGTCGAGGTGAGCATGTACGGCGGGGTCGCCCGCCTGCCCTGACCCATCCTGAGTAGCTCCTGACCCGGGTGTTCAGCTGCCTGGGGCATCGTGTCGGGCCGGGCCGCGTGCACCTCGCCGGCGCGCGGCGCATCCACGTATTGACCGACGCCGACGGGTCGAGCTAGTCTCTGGATCGATACAGACTGGATCGATACAGAAGGTGCCGGGGTGAAACCAACACTGCAAGCTGTAGCTGACGCCGTCGGCGTCTCCCGCAGCACGGTGTCCAACGCCTACAGCCGACCCGACCAGCTCTCCACCACCCTGCGTGAGCGGATCCTGGACGCCGCCCGTCAGCTCGGGTACCCCGGCCCCAACCCCACCGCACGCTCCCTGCGCCGCGGCTTCGTCGGTTCGATCGGGGTGCTGTTCACCTCGCAACTCTCGTACGCCTTCACCGACCCATTCGCGGTCCGCTTCCTCGCCGGGGTCGGCGCGGCTGCCGAGCGGCACGGCACGAGCATGTTGCTGGTGCCACTGCCGCCGGCGCAGACCGACGCCCGCAGGGCGGTGGAGAACGCAGCGGTCGACGGCTTCTGCGTCTACTGCGTCGCCGACGAGGAGTGGGCGTTGAACGTGATCCGCGACCGCGGGCTGCCGTACGTCAGCACGGCTGCCCGGGACGACGCCGGCCCCGACGAGCGGTTCGTCGGCATCGACGAGCGGGCCGCCGCGCACAGCGTGGCCGCGCACGTCGCCGGGCTCGGACACCGCCGGGTGGCACTGCTCGCCCACTCCGTGCTGCCGGACGCGCCGGCCGGCCGCCTCGTGCTGGCCGGGGTCGACCAGGTGGTGCACCCCACCACTGGAGGCAGGCTCACCGGCTTCGCCGACGCGTTCGCCGAGGTCGGTGTCGACTGGACCGAGCTGATCCTGGTCAACGCCACCGGCAACAGCCGGCAGGCGGCCGCCGCGGCCGTCGCGGGGCTGTTCGATCAGCCCGCACCGCCGACCGCCGTGCTGGCCGGTTCCGACGTGCTCGCGCTCGGCGTACTGGACGCCCTGGCCGCGCGGCCCGGCAATGATCGCCCACCGGTCTCGGTGACCGGTTTCGACGATGTTCCCGAGGCCGCTGCGGCCGGCCTCACCACCGTCCGGCAGCCGGCCGAAGAAAAGGGCCGGATCGCCGCCGAGCTGCTGCTCGACCCGCCCGCGGAGGCCGCGGCCGGTCATGTGTTGCTGCCCACCGCACTCGTCGTCCGGAGCTCCACCGGACCTGTCCCGAGGAGTTGACCATGGAACTTCCCACCGGCTACATCACCGCGCTCGACGCCATGAACCGGCACATCAACTCGGCCCGGCCAGACGCCCCGATCCAGGCCGAACGCGCCCGCCGTGCCCTGCTGGCCCCGGCCCGGCAGAGCACCGCCGTCGCCCTGCGCCGCCTCGCCGACCGCATCCAGCCGCGACCGCTGCCCGTCGGGCCCCACTGCTCCTGACTCGTTCGAAACCCATTCCGGTACGCAGGGGACAAGCAGTGTGGCTCCGGGCACCCAGGGTGGTCGAGTAGGGCGCGGCCAGGCAGACTGGTGAAGCCATGTCGCCCTTCATGCCTACTCTCCGTCTCCACGACCGCTACGTATTGCACGAGCGGATCGGGCTCGGCGGCATGTCCGAGGTATGGCGCGCCGACGACGACGTGCTTGGCCGGCCAGTCGCGATCAAGGTCCTCGCCGGGCAGCTCGCCGCCGACCCGCAACTGCGGGCCACCATCCAACGCGAGGCCCGCGCGGCCGCCCGGCTGACCCACCCACACGTGACCCAGGTGTACGACTACGCCGAAGCGACCCTGACCGGCGGCGTCGTGGTCCCCTACCTGGTGATGGAACTCGTCGAGGGCCACAACCTGGCCGACCGGCTGCGGACCGGGCCGCTGCCCTGGCCGGAAGCGGTCCGAGTGGCCGGGCAGATCGCCGCCGCGCTCGCCGCCGCGCACCGCATCGGCGTCGTGCACCGCGACGTCAAGCCGGGCAACGTCATGCTCACCGACACCGGTGCCAAAGTGCTCGACTTCGGCATCGCCGCACTTGGCGGACTCGACGGTCAGTCCGGCGAGCCGCTGATGGGCACGCCCGCATACTTCGCTCCGGAGCGGCTGACCGCCGGCCCACCCGACCCGGCCAGCGACGTGTACGCCCTCGGCGCGCTGCTCTATCGCACCCTCACCGGGCGGGCGCCGCTGCCCGTGCAGAGCTGGGAGGACGCGCTGGAGGTGCACCGGCGGGGCACTCCGGTGCCGCCGCTGCGGGTGCCCGGCCTACCCGCCGACATCGCCGAGCTGACCGTCGCCTGCCTGGCCGCCGACCCGGCCCACCGGCCAACCGCCGCGCAGTTGGCTCGCCGCTTCGGCGCCAGCCAGCCGGTCGAGCCGCCCACCGAGCTGCTGCGCATCCTGCCGGCGGCCCACCCTCCCACCCTGATCGACCGCTCGGCGGCACCTCCCGTCCCGGTTGCCGCCGTGCCGGCCCGCCGCCGCTCGCGCCGGCCCCTCGCCGTGCCGGCCCGCCGCCGCTCGCGCCGGCCCCTCGCCGTGCTGGTCGCGGCAGGCCTCGCCGTGCTGGTCGGCCTGGGCGCCCTGCTTGCTGAGGGTCCCTTCGGCGACCCGGCCGGACCCAAACCGGCCGAGATCGCCGGTCCACCGTCGACCTCCGCCCCGGCGCCGGCGCCCACGACACACTCGCCGACGCCGACGGCACCGTCGTCGCCACCCGCCAGCAGCACCGCGTCTCCGACCGTTGGGCAGCAGGTGCCGGTCAGCCTCCGGGAGGTGACCAGCGAGTTCGGCGCCGTCCTCGCCGCGGCGATCGCCCGCGGCGACGTCGAGCGGAAGACCGCCGAAGATCTGCGCGACGACCTCGCTGACCTGAGTCGCCGCACCAGGGATCGGGCCAAGCGCGTAGCCGACCTGCGCGAACACATCGCCGAACTGGTAGAACGCGGCCGGCTACCAGCGCAGACGGGTGCCCAGCTCGACGCTCTGCTGACTCAGGCCAGCAGCTTTTCCACCGGCCGTACGGACGACTGAAGCCTCTGTCCAGCCCGCTGGCATGATGACCCGATGCGGACACGTCTGATCTTCGTGCGACATGGCGAGTCGCTCCACCAGCTCGAAGGAATCGTGGGTGGGCCACGTGGTTGTCGGGGCCTCACCGCCCTCGGCCACGAGCAGTCACACGATCTGGCAAACCGGCTCACCGGTGACGTTGCTGCCGACACACCGGTCGCGGTCTACTCGTCCGTGCTGCGCAGGGCTGTCGAGACCGCGGAACCGATCGGCGCGGCGTTTGGCGTCCGACCGGTGGCCGACTGTGGTCTGTGTACCTGGCACACACCCTCGTACGCCGATGGTGTGCCGACCGCCCGTTTCCGTACGGAAGCCGCGGTGGCCGGTGGGGGCGTGTTCCGACCGTTCGAGGAGGGCAACGAGACCTGGGCCGAACTGGTGGTCCGTGTCAGCCGCGCGATCATGGAGATCGCCCACCGGCACCGCGGCGAAACCGTGGTCCTGGTCGGGCACAGCGAGACCGTCGAGGGCGCGTTCCACGCGCTCGCCGCGCAGCCGATCTTTCGGGCGTTCGACCTGGACGTGCCCCCGGCCTCGATCACCGAATGGACCACCGACCACGACCCCGGCGGTTGGCCGCCGGCCCGTTGGACGCTACGTCGCTTCGGCGACACCGGCGGGTGGCCTAGAGCGTGATCCAGTATCGCCCTATCGGGCCGAGGTCGGTTTCCCGAATGTCCTCCAGCGCTCCGCGGTCCCGGGACCCACGAGGAGGACCCGGTCGACGTCGCCGGCACGGCGTGGGCGTCCACCAGCGCACGCCGGCCGTATTCTGACCGGCATGACGACAGCGCAGACGCACACCCTCGCTGTACCCGGCGTCGACCTGGTCTACGACGTCCGCGGCCCGCTACCCCCGTCCGGTGGGCGTCCCGCGCTGCTCATGATCGGCCAGCCAATGACTGCGGAGGGCTTCAACGCGCTCGCCCCGCATTTCACCGACCGCACAGTCGTCACCTACGACCCGCGTGGCCTCGGCCGTAGCGTCCGCACCGACGGCCGCACCGACCACACACCGCAGCAGCAGGCAGCTGACCTGCATCTGCTGGTCGAGGCGCTCGGCGCCGGCCCGGTCGAGGTGTTCGCCAGCAGCGGCGGTGCGGTGACGGCACTCGAACTCGTCGCGACCCACCCGGGCGACGTCGTCACGTTGGTAGCGCACGAACCACCGATCAACGCGGTGCTCCCTGACGCCGGGGCCGCCGAGCGCGCACGGGCCGGGTTCTACGAGGCGTACCAGGCGAAAGGCACCGGTGCCGGCATGGCCGCGTTCATCGCGATGACGTCGTGGCAGGGCGAGTTCACCGATGCCTACTTCAGCCAGCCCGCGCCCGACCCGGCGACGTTCGGCATGTCGACCGACGACGACGGCACCCGCGACGACCCGCTGCTGTCGAAGAATTCGTGGGCGATCAGCGACTACCGCCCCGACGCGGGCCTGCTCACCGCGGCGCCGACGCGGATCGTGGTCGCGGTCGGCGAGGAGTCGGCGGGGACGTACACCGCGCGTACGGCCCTCGGCCTGGCGGCCATGCTCGGCCAGCAGGCCGTAGTGTTCCCGAGTCACCACGGCGGCTTCCTCGGTGGTGAGTTCGGATACGCGGGCAAGCCCGAGGAGTTCGCGGCACGGTTGCGGGAGGTGCTGGACGCGGGCTGACCGCGCGTGTGGAACGCCCGCGCTACTCGCTCATCAGCTGTTCGCGCAGGATCTCGGCGTGCCCGCAGTGCTGGGCGAACTCGCGCAGCACGTGCAGGTACACCCAGTGCAGGGGCAGTGGGCCGCGCCGGTTGCCGTTGAGCAGGTCGTCCAGGCCCAGCGACGACGTCGCACGGCGGGACGCTTCGCACGCCTCCCGGTGTGCGCTCTGGACGGTGGCGATCGTGTCGGCGTCGTCGAGGATGAACGACTCGTCCGGCGTCGCGGGAATGCCGATCTCGGAGCGGGGCCGGCAGGTGACGGCCTCGTCGAACCAGACCTTCTCCACGAACGCGGCATGCTTGACCAGACCCAGCAGCGTGGTCCGGGACGGCACCAACGAACGGCGCGCCTGCTCCTCGGTCAGCCCGTCCAGGCAGCCGTTGAGCGCTCTGCGGTGCTCGTCGATGAACGCCTCGAACTGCGCCTTCGCCGGTTGGTTGATGACGTCGTCGGCGAAGGTCGGCGGAAAGGTAGGCATCCGCGAAGCATTTCAAGATCGCCGTCGAGGAGCAAATGACACACGCTCAGCCGAAAGAGAGGAGAGCGCCGCGCTCGTCGAAGCGGGCCGTGCCCGCCCACGCGATCTCCCAGCGGTTGCCCTCCGGGTCGGCAATATAGCCGGAGCGCCCACCCCAGGGCCGGTCGATAGGCTCCGCCACCACCGTCGCGCCCGCCGCGAGAGCTGCGGCGAAGGCCGTGTCGACCTCCTCGCGGCTGTCGACATTGCAGGCCAGGGTGACACCGGACCATCCGCCAGCCGGATCGGGCACACCCGGCGCCGCCTCGGCGGCCAACTCCGGCAGCGGGAAGAGCGCGAACAGGACGCCACCGAGCAGGAATGCCGACCAGCCATCGTCGCTGGCCGGCAGCTCGGTCCAACCCAGTGACCGATAGAACGACCGCAGCGCGCCGATGTCGCGTGCCCCCAGCGTGACCACGGACAGTCGAGAGGGGACAGTGCTCATCAGCTGAGCCTGCCCGAGACGTACGACACTGCGCCAGGCGGCGCGCAGATGCTGCCTTCAGGTGATCTCGACGCTGATCAGCTCGTCCGGCTTCGTGCCCGCGCGTGCGTACACCTCGCCGGCCGGCGTCCAGACCCCCGACTGCCCCGCGGCCTCGGTGTAGCCGCCGCCGGTCGAACCGGCGAAGCTCGCTATCGCCACCCAGACCCGGTGCGCGGCAACGATCCGCTGCGCCCGCTCGTCCACCACGGCGGCATCACCTGCCGATTCCAGAACCCCCGCCGCGTACACGTCGATTCCGAGCGTGGCGGTTAGCGCCGCGTGCGCGGCGACGCCGGTGTCCCTGCAGATCGCCAACCCCACCCGCCATCCGTCCACATCGAGCACGGCGGGCGTGTCACCCGGCCGGAACCGGCGGGCCTCCACGTCACCCAGCCACATCTTCCGGTACGCCACCGACACTCCGTCGCCGGTCACCGCCAGCATCGCGATGTGGTCACCGGCGACGGGTGCACCGGCCAGCGCCAGGGCGCCCGTCTCAGCGCAGGCCTCGACCAGCGGAGCCAACCTCGGGTCGTCGACCGACACGACCGGCGCATCCAACTCGTACCCCGTCAGCGACAGCTCCGGAAAGAGCACCACCCGCGCACGCGCCGCACGGACCGCGGCGGCGTGCGCCCGAGCATTCGCCGCGACATCCAGGGGTACGCACAGCGGCTGCACCGCCGCGAGCCGCAGCGGGGCGCGGTTCTCCATACCCCTGCCGGTGGGGTCGAACGCAGCAGCGGGGCGGTCAAACCGCATGGTCGGCTCTCAGGGTCACTTCGTACGGTGAGGGCATGATTCGAATGTCCCACGCCGTGTTCGCCACCGGAACCCCCACCGCCGCAGCGGAGCCGCCGCAGGGTGGAATCGTCGGGTACGTCAGTGACCTGGTGGAACGGCTCGGCGGGCCGGGCGCCGGCCTGGCGGTGGCATTGGAGAACCTGTTCCCGCCGATCCCCAGCGAGGTGATCCTGCCGCTGGCCGGGTTCGTCGCGGCGCAAGGCCGGATCAGTCTGGTGGGTGCGATCTTCTGGACCACGCTCGGCTCGGTGGTGGGCGCGCTGGCGCTCTACCTGATCGGCGCGTCGCTCGGTCGCGATCGGGTGCGCGCCATCGTGTCCCGGCTGCCACTGGTGAAGCTCAGCGACGTGGACCGGACCGAGGCGTGGTTTCTCCGGCACGGCGTGAAGGCTGTCTTCTTCGGCCGGATGATTCCGATCTTCCGGAGCCTGATCTCCATTCCGGCCGGGGTGGAGCGCATGCCGGTGGGCACGTTCCTGCTCTTCACCACGCTGGGCAGCCTGATCTGGAACGCCACCTTCGTGCTCGCCGGCTACCTGCTCGGCGACAACTGGCACCTCGTCGAGGGGTACGTCGGAACGCTTCAGAAGGTGGTGATCGTGGTCTGTGTGGCGGCGGTCGCCTGGTTCGTCGGGTCCCGCGTGCTGCGAGCCCGCCGTGCCGCCCGCAACCCCGAGATGGCCGAACCCGGTGCTTTCGGTCCGGGCGACCCCGCGTCCGGGGTGCCCGATCCCGGCGGGCGCGGGACGCTCTATCGGAGCGGCTCGTGGACCTCGGACGACCGCTAGCCCGACCTCGGACAGATGACCGGTTACCGCCGCCGGATCCTGGCCGTGTCGCGCTAGTTGGAACCTAACGCCGACAGGATCGGAGGCGTGGCGGTCGTGGAGTGGTCGCGTGGCGGTCGTGGGGTGGTCGCGTGGCGGTCGTGGGGCGGTCGCCTGGTGGTCGTGGGGCGGTCGTGGGGCGGTCGTGGGGCGGTCGCCTGGTGGTCGTGGGGCGGTCGTGGGCGGTCGCGGTGGCATGATCGACACAACTTCGCCGACGTGGGGGTATCCCGTGCGTCGGATACCGCAATGTCGGCGATCCGGAGTGGATCTTGCGGGTGGCGGGCCACGCGGGGTCTACCCATCTCGGGTCTTGGGCGGTTTGTCTGGTTCGAGGATGTCGGGCCTGGCCAATCCGCGTCGTGTGCGTGAGTGGTTTGTCCGGTCTGGGGTGCTCTGGGCTGTGACCGGTGGCATCCCTGGCTCGGAATCATGGCCGGGTCGGGGTCGTTACATACCCTGACGATCGCAGGACCACGGCCCGGCCGCCCCGGGACCCGGGGTTGGAATGCCGGCCCCCGCCCGGTCGTTGTAGTCCCCACGAACGACCACCCGGCTACCGCCTCCACGAGGGTGCCGATGGATGGGCCACCCCCCGGAATGACCTCGGCCCCCGGTCGTTACACCTGGACCCGGCGCCACGAGCCCTCCGCTCGCAGGCCGCCGCCCCCAAAGACTTTCCCTCCTTTCTGTACGTGCAGCGCCCGACGAGGTGCTCACACCTGGCACGCCTTCCCCCTTATCGGCGTCTGGGTGTCCTTACCCCCGAA